>CAYXJH010000195.1:0-6242 GCA_964465415.1 uncultured Gemmatimonadaceae bacterium | reverse complement strand
ACGCCGCGCGCCGTCGCCGCCGAGCCGCCCGGCGGGTCCAGCCGGTCGACGTACCCGATCACGTGAGCCGCCGCCCGACCGGCCGGGTAGCGCCGGCGAGGTCGAGTCTCGATCAGGAGGCCCGGGAAAAGGGACCGGTTCTCTTTGATCCGTGACAGCGCGTCCGGCGAGGCGTCGTCGGTGATTGGCAACATGGCATGGGGATCCCGACGAAGAGCATCGGCCAACCGTGCTGCTTCCGCCCGGGTCAGTCCGAGCAGCGGGGCGAGCCGCTCCAGCGCGGCGCGCGTCGAATCGGGCGGGCCGGGCACGATCGAAACCGCGTACGCTGGCCGGTTATCGGCCAGCGGGCGGCCCTCCCGATCGAGGATCAGGCCACGAGGCGCCGGGATGGGGATCGCATGAAGCCGATAGCCGGACGAACGCGTGCCAGGTGCCGGTCCACGCAGGACCTGCGTGTGGAAGAACCCGGCAGCCAGTCCGGCCAGGACGACGGCGGCCACGCCCTGCGCAAGAATGCCGCGCCGACGTCGCTCGTCGTGGGGGGACCCATCCATGGTCGTTCTCGCCTGTGCCTTGAAGACGATCGCGCCGGCGGGTGCCGGGGGCCTACCGCAAGACGGCCCGGTAGAGCATGAGGGCAAGGATGCCGGCCGCCGCGGTATACAGGGCGTTCAATGGCGCCTGTATCAGCAGCATCTCAACGGGCTCGCCGCGCCGGACCGGTGCCGCGAGGCCGTAATATAGCGCTTCCTGCACCCACTTTCCCAGAAACAGGTACACGGAGAGGAACAGCAGGCCCTCACCCATGAAGAGGTCACGTGACCGGGACGCCACGTAGGCGATGATGGTGTAGGTCGCGGCGGCGAGGCCGAACGCGGCGATCGAGACCGCGTCCTCGAGGATTCCAAGCCCGAAGCCCAGCGCCGCCGCCCCACCCCCCGCCAGCGGTCGCGCACCCAGCAACACGGCCACCGCCAGCAGATCCGGACCCCGCACACCGATGCCAAGGGTCAGGTGCAGAAAGAAATGGACGATAACCAGGAGGGCGATGAAGACCCAGAACGACGGACCGACCTTCACTCGCGACCTCCGGCGCCGGTCCAGAGCGGCGACAGATCCTCCATCCCTTCCGTGCCGCCGATACCGACCAGCACGTAGGTGACCGACTCCGGCCGGACCGCCGGGCGGACCAGGTAGCTCTTTCGCCACCCTGTGTCCGCGTCCTCGATCCCAACGACGGTGCCCAGCAAGATGCCGCGAGGATAGACGCCACCGCGGCCCGACGTCACCACCCGCGTGCCCGGGCGGACGTCCACGTGAAACGGTGTGCCGACCAGCGCCAGCCGGTCCTCTTCCCGGTACCGGCCCCGACGAGGCTCCACGATGCCATAGGCGTTGCCGTCGGCCGTCATCGCGCTGGCGCGGAAATCAGTGTGGGTCCAGTCGATCGCCTGGGACGACCGGGCTCCCACCTCCCACACCACCCCGAGCAATCCGCCCGCGGCGATCACGGGGCTGGATTCGGAAACCCCATCCTCGCGCCCGACGTTCAGGACGAACGTGCTCTCACCGCCCCTCGTTCCGACCCGTACCAGCTCGGCCGGAAGGAAGCTCGCCGGGGCCCGGCCCCGAAGACCCATCAGCTCCCGGAGTCGGCGGTTCTCCTCCGCCAGACTGGCCTGCGCCGCCGCTACGGCGGAAAGGGAGTCTCGCTCGGCGCGCAACGTCGGCACGTCCACCGACCGACCCGTCCGCGCGACGAGCTCGCCCTGACCCCAGAGGAACGGCTGAAGGATGGTGCCTCGAATCGCCTGCCGGATCGGAGCCTGGTTATCCTGCGGCAGGAAGGACAGGAACATGGCCAGCGCGAGGAAGAACGCCGCGATCCCGAAGTTCCGCCAGCTCCTGCCACTCGAATGATCGAAATAATCAGGCACGCGTCGTCATGGGAGGATCACGAGGCGAGCACGCCGCGGAACCTCGGCAGGTCGTCCAGGATCCGGCCCGCGCCGCGAACCACGCACGTGAGGGGTTCCTCGTCCACGTGGATCGGCAGGTTCGTCTCGTGCGCCAGCAGCTGATCGAGGCCGCGGATGAGCGAGCCGCCACCCGTCATGACGATGCCACGGTCCACGATGTCCGACGCCAGCTCGGGCGGCGTGATCTCCAGCGCCCGGCGTACCGCGTCCACGATCTGCTGGACCGGCTCCTGGATGCATTCCCGGATCTCCTGGGAATGGACCCGGACCGTCTTGGGAATCCCGCTCACCAGGTCCCGGCCCTTCACCTCCATCTCACGCTCCTCGCCGCTCGTGAATGCGGAGCCGATCTGGATCTTGATCGCCTCCGCCGTGGGCTCACCGATCAGCAGGTTGTAGTTCTTTCGCAGGAACGTCACGATCGCGTTGTCGATCTCGTCCCCGCCAACCCGGATCGATGTGTCGCTCACGATCCCGTTGAGGGCGATCACTGCAATTTCCGTGGTACCACCGCCAATGTCGATCACCATGTTCCCGGTCGGCGTGTCCACGGGCAGCCCCACGCCGATGGCGGCCGCCATCGGCTCCGCCACCATGTAGACCTCCTTCGCGCCCGCCGCCGCGGCGCTGGAACGGACCGCACGGCGCTCCAGCTCCGTGATCCCCGAGGGCACGCCCACGATGACCCGCGGCTTGATCCTGAAGATCCGTTTGGACGTGACCTGTCGGAGGAAATGGCGCAGCATCACCTCCGTGATGTCCACATCGGCGATCACGCCATCCTTGAGCGGCCGGATCGCCATGATCCCTTCCGGGGTGCGGCCGAGCATGCGCTTCGCTTCGAGGCCGATACCCTTGATCTTGTTCGACCCGCGCTCGACCGCGACCACCGAGGGCTCGTTCATCACGATCCCCTCACCCTTCACGTAGACCAATGTGTTCGCGGTGCCGAGGTCGACGGCGATATCGTTGACCGGGAGAAGCCCGGACTGGAACCAGCTAGGCAGTGGATCTGCTCCCCGCCGGCGCTCGGCCAGCGCTGAAGGTGTATGCCATGCACACGCACCGGGGGAGACCGGAGCGGCGGTGCAAACTAGGGGCCGTTCTTCGCGGCTGCAAGCGATTCAGGGGCTACCGCCCCGTGCTGCCGAACCCGCCGGCCCCACGCGCAGTCTCGGGTAGCGTCTCCGCTTCGGTCCATTCGACGGTCACGAGCCGGGCGACCACGAGCTGGGCGATCCGCTCCCCGTGCGCCACCTCCTGGGGGCTCCTGTCGTGGTTGATGACCGGAACCTGGACTTCCCCTCGATAGTCGCTGTCGATGGTGCCCGGCGCATTGATGATCCCGATGCCCCGGTGGATCGCCAGTCCGGACCGTGGACGGACCTGCGCCTCCATCCCGGCGGGCAGGGCCAGCGCGAGACCCGTCGGAACCAGCCGCCTCCCGCCCGGGGGGAGGGTGAATGCCTCACCGGCGTTACGCAGGTCCACGGCCGCGGCGCCCGTCGTGGCGTATCCCGGCAACGGCCAGTCCGAAGGGTAGTTCGGCAGCCGGCGGATCGTCACCCTGACCGTATCCATCACGACCATGACCCTGCAAGGCGGGGGTCGGCGGGGCGCGGGCTCCTGATGCTACCGGACCGGGCACGTCGCCCGGCACCGCGACCGCACCCCACGCCGCTCATCCTACAGGACCTCCTCGACCGGTGTGTATTCCAGGCCGAACGCCTCGGCGACGCCCGGGTAGGTGACCTTGCCGCGTACAACGTTGAGCCCGAGCGCGAGCGCGCGGTCCTCCCGGCAGGCTCGCTCCCACCCCTTGTTGGCCAGCGTGACCGTGTACGGGAACGTGGCATTGGTCAACGCCAGCGTGGACGTGCGCGCCACGCCTCCAGGCATGTTGGCGACGCCGTAGTGGATCACGCCGTCGATCACGTAGATCGGGTCCTCGTGCGTCGTCGCCTTGATCGTCTCCACGCATCCACCCTGGTCCACCGCCACGTCGACGATGACCGAGCCATCCTTCATCCGCTTGAGGTCTTCCCGCCGCAGCAGGTTGGGCGCGCGGGCGCCCGGGAGCAGGACGGCGCCCACCAGAAGGTCCGCCCTCTCCGCCCAACTCAGGATGTTGTGACGATTCGAGTAGATCATCTGGACATTGGCCGGCATGACCTCCGTCAGGTAGCGGAGGCGGTTCAACGACACATCGAGTATGGTCACCTGCGCGCCCAGCCCGGCCGCCATGCGGGCCGCGTTCGATCCCACGATCCCGCCACCCAGGACCACTACCGTAGCCGGCTCCACGCCCGGCACCCCACCGAGCAACACGCCCCGCCCCCCGTGCAGCTTCTCCAGGTACTTTGCGCCTTCCTGGATCGCCATCCGTCCCGCCACCTCGCTCATGGGCGTGAGCAGTGGCAGCTCGCCGGTCGGCAACTGCACGGTCTCGTACGCGTTCGCGATGCAGCCCGAGTCCATGACGGCCCGGGTCAGCCCCTCGTACGCGGCGAAGTGGAAGTACGTAAAGACGATCTGGTCCTCCCGCATCCGCGGCCACTCGACGTCGATCGGCTCCTTCACCTTCACGATCATGTCGGCGCTCGACCACACCTCGTCGGCAGTATCGATGATCTGCGCACCGGTCGCCGCGTAGTCCTCATCGCTGAAGCCAGCGCCCTCACCCGCGCTCCGCTCCACCAGCACCGTATGGCCGCCGCTGATCAATGCCTCCGACCCGGCCGGTACCAGCGCGACCCGATACTCGTTGGTCTTGATCTCCTTCGGAACCCCGATGATCATCTGTACGCTCCTCGTCCGTGGGTCGGGCCGAGGCGAACCGTGAGCCACCACTCCGGGTTCAGCCACTCCGCCGCAACCGCTTCGATTTGGTCTGTCGTTACCGCGTCGATCCGTGCGACCAGCTCGTCCACCGTCCGTCGCGGCTCCTCGTTGAGTGCCTGCATCGCGAGCCGATGGAGACGCCCACCCGGGGACTCGAGGCCGAGCACCATCTGGCCCTTGACCTGCCCCTTCGCATCCTCGAGCTCAGGGGCGGGCAACCCTTCGTCGGCCACGCGACGCAACTCTTCACGGATCACATCGACAGCCCGGTCCGCCCACTCGGGGCGCGTGCCCACATAGACTCCCACTGAGCCGCCGGCGCGGTAGAAGGACTGGAACGAGTAGACCGCGTAGGCAAGACCCAGCTCCTCGCGCACCCGCTGGAACAGCCGCGAGCTCATCCCCCCACCGAGCGCCGTCGATAGCAGGATCAGCGCGAAACGGCGCGGATCTCCGTGAGGAAACGTGCGCCCGCCGAGCACCACGTGCGTCTGCGCGCCGGGCCGCTCCACCTGCCGGTCCGACGGCTCCAGAGGCGACGGCGTCGCCAGCGCCTCCGGACCCCGCCCGTTCCCAACGGTTTCGAAGTGCCGTGAGACGGCCGCTACCACGGCATCGTGCTCCACCGCACCGGCAGCCGCCACGACCAGGCTGGGGCGCCCGTACGCCCGCTCGTGGATCCGCCGCAGGTCCTCCGCGGATAGCGCCTCCACCGTGGGACGCGTTCCGAGAATGCTGTGACCGTACGGGTGACCCGGCCAGAGGGCCTCGCTGTGGAGCTCGAAGACGAGATCGTCGGGCGTATCCTCCACCATCGAGATCTCCTCGAGCACCACCTCGCGCTCGACGGACAGGTCCTCCTCCCGAAGGGCGGGGGCCACCACGATGTCCGCCAGCACGTCCAGCGCGATGTCCAGGTCCTCGCCCAGCACCCTTGCCTGATAGCACGTGTGCTCTCGCGACGTGTACGCGTCCATCGACCCGCCCAGCCGCTCCAGCACCTCGGCAATGTCGCGCGCGGATCGCCGCCCCGTCCCCTTGAACACCATGTGCTCCAGGAGGTGACCCGCGCCCAGCTCCGCCGGCGCCTCGTGGGCCGCACCGTATCGCACCCAAACGCCGACGGAGGCCGAACGAACCCCCGAGACTTTCTCGGTGAGAACGCTCAGGCCTCCGTCCAGTTCGGTCCGGCCGAACCGTTCCTTGTTCAACCCTGGGCTGCCTGCTCTTGCAACGCCGCCTTCCGCGACAGACGGAGTCGGCCCTTCTCATCGATCGAGAGCAGTTTCACCTGCGTCACGTCCCCGACGTTCAGGACATCCTCGGTTCGCTCCGTCCGCTCCTCCTGGAGCTCCGATATGTGACACAGCCCCTCCGTGCCCGGCATGATCTCCACGAACGCGCCGAACGACGTCACCG
>CAYXJH010000194.1:0-6250 GCA_964465415.1 uncultured Gemmatimonadaceae bacterium | reverse complement strand
AGTGACACAGCCCCTCTATTTGAGCGACTGCACATGGAACGGAATGCCGGAAGAACGCAGCGGAGGATACTGGAGGCGCTGGGAACGCTACTCTCCGAAGAGGGCTTCGCCAAGGTTGGTGTGAACTCCGTGGCGCGTCGCGCGGGCGTAGACAAGGTGCTGATCTACCGGTACTTCGGCGGGCTCGGGGGGCTACTGCAGGCCTTCGCGCATGAGCACTCGCGGTGGCTGAGGTCCGAAGTGCTGGTCGGGGATCGGCCAGAGGAAGCCGACGCGGCGGACCTACTGATCGAGATCCTCCGAGGCCACCTTGGCGAGTTGCGCAATCGACCCACTGTGCAAGAGATCATGCGCTGGGAACTCAACGAGCGGAACGCGCTCACGGCCACGCTGGCGCGCGAGCGCGAGCAGAGGGGGCTCGAACTGCTGTCGAGCCTGCCCTTCGATCCCTCGGATGAGCCGGATCTTGACCTGGCGGCGGTCAGCGCAATCGTATACGCGGGACTTACGCACATCGTTCTGCGCGCCAAGACCACCGATCACTACGTCGGGCTCGACCTTGCCTCCGACGAGGGGTGGGAGCGCTTGTCGGCCGCGGTCGAGCCGCTGATCCGCGGGGTCTTTGCGTGCGCGGCACGCCGGAACCGAACGACTGCGGCGAGTCGCCCGAGGCGTTCCTCTCCCAGCCAGGAGGGGGAGTCATGAAGCGCAGAGACTTCCTCATGGGTGCTGGAGCGGTCACCGTGCTGGTGGCAGGCGGGGGTGTCTGGCGGGCGCACGACCGGGGCGTCTGGAGTGTCGCCGAGGGCCCGGCCTACGAGCCGTGGACGAGCTGGCGAACAGACTCGGAGGATGGTCCGCTTGCTCTAGTACGTGCCGGGATCCTCGCTTCCAACCCCCACAACACGCAGCCCTGGCTGTTTCGCGTGACCCAGTCGCGCGTCGATCTCCTCGCGCATACGAGCCGCCATCTCGGTACCTTCGACGCGTACCGTCGCGAGATGTTCCTGGGTCTGGGCTGCGCGCTCGAGAACATGATGCTCGCGGCCCGCGCGAACGGATACCAGCCGACGCTGACGCTGGCGGAAGGAAGCCTGGACCCGCCGCCGGGTGACGCCGAGCCCGTCCTCGCGGCGCGAATCGAACTGCAGAGGGCAAGCGCGGTACCGAGCAAGTTGTACGATGCGATTCCGCAGCGGCGCACCAACCGCGGTCCATACCGGTCGGACCATCTGCTCCCGGAGGCGGTGCATGCCCGTCTGCGCGCCATCGGGGCGGCGGAGGATCACGCTGAGGTGATCCTGGTCGCCGAAGCGGAAGCGCGGAGCTGTTTCGGCGATCTTATCGTCAGCACCACTGAAAGCATCATCGCCGATGCAGTGATGGTGCACGACAGCGAGCGCTGGTACCGGCACTCCCGCTCCGAGGTGGAAGAGTTCCGCGACGGCCCCACGCTGGACGCGACAGGCCTTCCCCCCATCAGAATCGCAATCGCCAAACTGCTCCCCCGCCCCTCCGCGGCGGACAATCACGCGTACTGGCTGGACAACACGCGCGACATCCAGGTCGCCACGGCACCGGTGCTCGGCCTGATCGCCGTGCACGATCTGTACGACAGGGCACAGACCCTTCGCGCCGGCCGTGCGTGGCAGCGAATGCACTTGTGGGCGACCACGCAGGGGCTGGCGATGCAACCGCTCAACCAGCCCGTCGAGCTGGTGGATCGCCAGCGCGCGCTGGGCCAGGCGACTCCGACGGCCCAGGCGCTGGCGGAGTTCACCGGCGACCCGGCATGGCAGCCGACCTTCGTCTTCCGCGTCGGCTATCCGGAGCGGAGCGTTCCGCCGAGTCCCCGCCGCCCGGTCAAAGACGTCGTAGTGGCGGACGCAACCGCCCATCCATCCTGGCCGGGAGATGACCGATGAAGCGGAAGCTGGCTGCGGGAGTACGGATGACTCACTACAAGCGCGAGTCCGGTCCGACACGTACGTGTGTGCATCCCATTCGATCGCTGCGACGGTGCTCCCCTGACATTCTGAATGCGCTACTGGTCCCAGGCGATCAGGAGCGCTGTGTTGCTCCGCGCGATCCGTGACTGGATGGCGAACACGTCGGCCAGCTCCGTGTCGTAGGTGTTCGCCCAGATGTGGGCATCGGTGCGGGCGTCAATGAGCTGGACCGTTACCCGGACCCGGTTGTCCGCCCGCCGCACACTGCCCTCCAGCACCACCCCCACGCCCAACTCCTCGCCGACACGACGAAGGTTGCGGGCCACGCCCTTGTACTCCATCACCGAGGTGCGGCTGATCACGGTCAGGTCTCGAAGCACCTGGATGTGCTGGAGCGCGCGGGTTTGGTGGAGCGGGTGGCGTCGGGCCGTGAGAACCGGTGCCGGCAGGTGGGGGCGCCTCTGGCGTCGGCGGCCGACTGGGTACTGGGCTACGCCCGGTACTGGTCCGAGCGCTTTGATGCCCTCGAAACCTGGCTAAAGGAGAACCCTGAATGAGCGACCCGACCGAGACCGCAGACCGGCACGTTCTCCGCATGGAGCGCATCTTCAGCGCCCCCCGCGCCCGGGTATTCGAGGCGACTGACCAACCCGGCGATGATCCAGCAGTGGTCGGCTCCCGGCCCGCTGCGGATCGGGGAGGTGAGCAACGACGCGCGGGTGGGCGGTCGCTGGCTGATCGAGATGATCCACGACGAGGGGGCCACCCGATACGTGGCCGTGGGTCGCAATCTGGAGATCGATCCTCCAGCCCGGATCCATTACACCCACGCGTGGCTGGATGAGGGTGAGCGCCCGGAGGACGCGGACGTCCGGGCCACGCTCGTCACCATCGAGCTGCACGACGAAGGGGACCGGACCCGCATGGTCTTCACCCAGACCGGGTTCGAGTCGTTGGAGTCCCGGGACAGCCACGATGAGGGGTGGGATAGCGCGTTCGAGAAGCTCGAGGCGCTGTTGGCGAGGGGTAGGGCCGCCGCGGCCCCGAAGTAATCACCGCCGGGACCGTGGGACGGGCTCACCGGCCCCCCTTTCTAGGACGACGCGGGTTGGTGCCACTCTGTCGTAGCGTCCGCCCGGGCCCCCAGCGCCCCCAGCTCGCCTCCAGAACCGAGGGCCAACGACGCCAGGCAGACAACCACCCAACAGGTGTGGATTCGAAGGCTCCGACTCATGGGTTCCTCACGTTGTTTCAGGATCCACAGGAACCTGTCGAGAAACATGAGCGCAGGTTCATCGCCTGCATTGCATTGCTGGGCGCGGATGTCCTTACACGCATACCGCGAACAGTCTCAGTGCGGCGTTGAATCCCCAGCTTGTCCGGATGCTGTGATCTCTGCGATCGATTGCGGCATGCCGCGTAGACGCCGCTGCCAACGAGCGCGTTTAAGCGTCGCGGGGCAATGGTGAATGGGACCCGGTAGGTGCGCGTCCGAGCCACCCGTCAGTAGCCCCACGGCCTCGGCGGCGCCTCGACCGAGACCGAAAGGTCGAACTCGAAGCGCACCGAGTGTCCGAATTTCGGCCAGTGCACGCCGTAGTGGAGTGTGCTGTCGTTCACGAAGTGGAAGAACCAGAAGTTGTCGGCCCGGTCAGGCACGATGCGGGCGGTGTGTTCGTCGGCCGGGAAGATCTGTCGAGTGGGGAGCCCGGGCACCGGAGCATCGCCGCCATACTGGCTGATCTCTTCCTCGCGGCCGTCCTCGTGACGATGATCGTGCTTGAGACGGATAGTGCCGCCCACGCGCGTGAGTATCCAGTTTCGCGAGCGATTCTCTCCCAGATGGAAGGGGATATGGATCCGGTCATCACTGCATTCCATGAAGTGTATCACGGCGTCGCCGGCGAGACTGCCACGGTAGTACTCGGTGGCGTCCGAAACCGTGCCGGCGTACGCATTGCCGCAGTGGGCCCGGAGCGAGGCCCAGAAGGCTTCCTGTTCGGGAGCCGGTCCGGCTGACGGTTGCGGCGCCTCGGCGGCACACGCGGCAAGGAGCACGGAGGCCGCGAGGGCCGCAACCAGTGTCCGCATTGTCATCCCTTCCTCCTCCTCATGATTTCATGCCGATGCCCCAGCGCCTCCGGGCAAAGGCCGCAACCAAAAACAGTAATGCCAGGCCGATCAGGGGAGCCACCACACCCCAGCCGAGGGCCTCCTCCACGGCGCCGGCGTTCGCTGCGTTGTGGATCGCCGTGACGTACAGGGATCCCTTGAGAGCAAGGCCCAGAGCGCTCGCCGTGAGGAACCGACCTAGCGGTACTCGCAGCACGCCAGCCGAGTAGTTGATCACCGAGTGCGGGAAGGTCGGCAGAGTCCGGACCGCGGGCAATGTCAGGAACTCACTCCGTGTCCGGAGAAACCGCATCAGGTGGTCGTCCCGCCGCTCGTGCGCCCATGCCCCGCCGGCATTGCCGGCGATGTGGTAGGCGGCCAGTGCGCCGGTGAGTCCTCCAGTCATGACGAGAACGACGCCGATCGGCGGCGGGTACACGATGCCCGCTAGCCAGAACATGGCCGTGCCGGGGAGAGCGAAGGCGAACAGCACTGTCATGGCCGCGACGAGCGCGAGGGGTAGCCACCACCGATGACAAGGGCGCCCATCAGAGCGAGGCCCCAGGGGTACCGGCGGGTGGCTCGGCACCGGGCTACTGAAGCGCCAGGGAGCGAGGGGAACGACTCATCATGGGTGAGTATGGTCCCGGCCCGGGACCAAGTCAAAGGATCGGGGGCCTCAGCTCACCGACCCAGCCGCGAGCCAGCCGGCCACCGCGATCGCCAGGAACATGCGGAGGAGGGTGTGGGTTGTTGGATCGAACCGAACGACCGATTTTGCCTGTACGATCAGGAGACGAGTCCGCCGGGTGGGCCCTTCACGCCAGCACCCCCCGCCGCACCGCACGTCTGGGACCGGATCGCGCGAGTGGAGGCCCGGGACTATTCTCCGTTCCGTGATTACGGCGGTTGGGGGATCAGGATCGGCCCGCGAGGCTGGGCGTACAACGTCAGCGGGAGCCAGGGGATCGAGCTGACCTTTACGGCGGGTCACCGGATCCTCATCGGGACCCGGGACCCGGAGGGGTTCATGCGCGCTGTGGAGCAGGCACGGAACGAGTACCGTCAGCGGGGCGCATGACCCACCTGACCGGATGATGACGTGCGTCAACTGCGGCCATCCTGTGGTGGAGGCCTACTGCGCCCACTGCGGCCAACGGCGGCGCCAGGGCCGTTTTTCCCTGGGCCCGCTGGTCCGGGAGGCCGCCGACGCGGCCTTCAACCTGGACTCAGGCCTCCTTTGTACGTTCGTCGACCTGTCTCGACGACCGGGCGCCATGGCCAGGGACTACGTGGCCGGCCGGACCCGGCCATATGCGAACCCCGCCAAGTACCTGGTCATCTGCGCCGCCTTGACCACCTTCGTGTCTATCGCCTCCGGTTTCGCCGCGTCTCCCGTAGACGCGGCCATGGCCGCGAGTCCCGCCGCGGAGGAAGATATGGTGCACTTGCTCGAATTCCTTCATCGATACTTCAACCTCATCCTGATCCTCGGGCTACCCGTCCTCCCCCTCCTGACCCGCCTGCTCTTTCGCCGCGCCGACTTCAACCTCACCGAGCACCTGATCTTCAACACTTACGTCTACGCCCAGCAGAACCTGATCTTCGTTGCCCTCATCCCGGCGTACCTCCTCGCCGGCCCTACGGCCATCGCCATCCTGTACTCCGTGGGCATCACCGTGTACTACGTCTGGGCGTGCCAGGGATTTTTCCGGTTCGGCGCGTTCTCGACCGCGGTTCGGGCGACCCTTGTCATGGTCCTGTTCTCCGTGGCTTTCATGGTGGGGATGGCGGCCGCCATTCTGCTCGTGGTCGGGGTGTGAATGGCTGGTGTTACATTCTCCGCATCATGTTCAGTACCTGCATCTTCTGCGGCGGCTCCCTCGGGCGCAACGAGGTGGTCGAGGAGTTCCCCGTCGGCCGGCGGCTCGCCTTCGACGCGGATCGCGGACGGCTCTGGGTCCTGTGCGCCGGCTGCCGTCGGTGGAACTTGTCTCCCCTCGAGGAGCGCTGGGAGGCGCTGGAGTCGCTGGAGCGGATCTCCCGCGACACCCGAGCCCGTTACAGCACCGGCGAGATCAGCCTCGTCCGCCACCCCAGGGCCTGGACCTGGTCCGCGTCGGTCGCCCCCAGCTGCCCGAATACGCCGGGCGCTCCCTGATGGCGCGACCGCGCTGCTGAAGGAGCGG
>CAYXJH010000193.1:0-6272 GCA_964465415.1 uncultured Gemmatimonadaceae bacterium | reverse complement strand
CGTCGTCCAGCTTCTGCCAGCCGTAGATCTCCTCGATCTTCTCGTACCAGACGAACTGGATGTAGAGGATCGTGAGCTCGCCCCGGCTGTCCAGGAGCTCGCGCGCCTGCTCCATCATCACGGGCAGCGTGGGGAACCCCGTGAGCCGGTCGTGGAGCAGCTCCTCGTACCGGAGCAGGTCCGCCGCATTGCGGTGGTCGCTTTGGAGCGCCTCCCGGATCGCTCGTTGCCTCGCCGTCCCGAGCCGCGCCTCGAGCTCGATGTCGTCGGTGGGGAGGAGGAACCAGTCGTGGGCCTCGGCCAGCGCGGCGGCGTCGCAGTCGGTCATGGTCCGGCATGCGACGAGGAGCGCGGCGCCCAGCGCTTCGGCCCGCGCGGCGGCATCGTCCAGGCGCCGGTCGTCCGGCATCTCCACGATGAGCACGTCCGCCTGCCCTGCGCCATTGCTTCGGGGGTCGAAGTCGCGGCCCGGCGAGTCGTGCAGCAGCTCCGCCTTGATTCGCTCCGCCACACCGTCCACGACCGTTCGGAGCGCGGGATTGGCGATGCGCGTCAGGATCCTCACGACCCGTTCGCGCGCGCCTCGAGGTTCTTCTCCACCCGGTGGGCCAGTTCGTCCAGCCGGATGGGTTTCACGATGTAGTCGTCGGCGCCGGCCCGCAGCCCCTCCTGCTTGTCGCTGAAGCCGCTCCTCGCCGTCAACATGACAACCCGTGTGTCGCCGAACTCGGGGTGGTTCTTGATGATCCGGGCGACCTCCCAGCCGTCCATGCCCGGCATCATCACGTCGAGCAGTACCAACTCCGGCTTGACCTGCTCGAGCTTGGCGAGCCCCGCTCGACCGTCGGTTGCGGTCGCGACGTCATAGCCGCGAGCCTCGAGGAAGGTACGCACGATGTCCAGGGAATCCGGATCATCGTCGACAACGAGTATGGAGGCAGCCATGGGCATTGGATCCGTGACGGAGGACCGTGTTCATGGCCGACTTTGGCGCAAGATGCGAGCCATCCGGGGGACCCCCGCGACGCGCGCGGCGAGGCGAGACGCGGGGGCCTTTGGCTCTCGGTGAGGGGGCTCGCTGACCGGGCCGGCGGTCTATCGTAGCGCGGCAGGGTGCCGGGAGCACGCGGAACCGGGCACCCTGCGAGGGCCGGTTCCGCGTGCTCCGCGGTGCTCCTTGCTCTGCGTGTCGATTACCAGGCTGAACACTCCAGCGTCAGCCGCGGATTCGTGTCGAAATCGCAGAATTCGTCATCCAGCGCCAGGCCAAAGCTCGCGTTGATTCCGAAGCCGGCCGCGTGGAACGTGGCCTGGCCGGCGCTGCAGATCGGGTGGCTGGGGCTCCCCAGGCCGCACGCCCTCGGGCTGATGGGAGCGCTCCCCGCTCCGGAGGAAACCGACCCTGCGTTGCCGGTGGCGATGGCGCAGAAGTTGGTCGTCGCCCGCTGCTGCAGGTCGTTGCCCATGGTGGTGAGGTCGTGCCAAACGTCGCCGTTCTGATACGACTCGCAGACGCTGGAGTCCATCCGCACCTGGGGCCGGGTGCAGACTCTGCCGGACCAGACGAGGCAGCGGACGGACCAGCCGTCTAGCGAGGCGATGGTCTCGGTGTCGCCGGGGCTGAGCAACGAGCCGGCGGGCGCGCCGGGCTCGATGTTCAGCGTGGCGCTTCCGCTCAGGGAGCCGGCGGCGGCGATGATGCTGGTGACACCGGGGGCGACGCCGATGGCGAGGCCATCCGGAGACACGGTGGCCACGTCCTCGTCCGCGCTGCCCCAGAGGACTGCGGGCCCGGACACCTCTTCGCCGTGGAGGTTCAGGAACGTGGCGGCGAACGGGTGGGACTCCCCTTCCTCGATGGTCGCTTCGGCCGGGGAGACGACCAGGCCGGCGATGATGTCCGTCTCGATCCTGAATTTCAGGGGCAGGGCCTGGCCGGGCACGATCGCGACCAACCCCTGGACCCGTGCCTGCACGGCCTCCCGGCCGGGCCGGACCACGGCTACGTCGATGAAGCCCAGATCCTGGTCCCCGACGCCGACGTGGATCCGATAGGTCTCGCCCGCGACGGCCCCGGTATGACCGGACTGCCAGACCACCATGTAGTGCTGGTCGGCCTCGCTGGCCTGGACCTGCGCGATCCCGCCGCCGGAGTCGGGTCCGAAGACCGCATGGATCGCAGGGGCGCAGCCCGCGCTCGTGCACTCGATCCGAACGGTCGGCTCGAGACCCGGGTCGAAGCTACCGGCGTAATTCGGCTTCCTGACCAGCGGTGGCAGGAAGTGGAAGCCTGCCGTTCCGCCAAAGGTGCCGTCCGAGATGGCGTGGGCGGGGACGTCGGGTGGCTCGAAACCGGTCAGGTCGGACCCATCGCCGCAGCTTCCGACTACGATCAGCAGGATCCCCAGTCGTACGATGTTCTTGGGCATGTGATTCTCCTCGTCAGACCCGCCGCAGATGGCGGGGCTGGGCGCAGGATGCCGTCATTGGCCCAGCGCTGAGGGGGAGAGGAGCGGGAAGGATACCCCAAAACGTTAATTCGAGGTGTCGAGTCGCGCCAGTCTTTCGATGACTGCCCTTTCCACCCGCGCTCCACCAGGATCGGGCTCAGGGCACGGCCACGAACTGGAGCTCGTGCAGGCGGGCGTACAGCCCGTTGCGGCCCAGGAGCTCCTCGTGGGTCCCCGCCTCCCTAAGGACGCCGTGGTGGAAAACGAGGATCCGGTCCGCGTTCTGGATGGTGGAGAGGCGATGGGCGATCACCAGGGAGGTCCGCCCCTGGAGCAGGGTCTCCAGCGCCGTCTGGATCTGGTGTTCGACCTCCGAGTCCACGGAGCTGGTCGCTTCGTCGAGGACCAGGACCAGCGGGTCGAACGCCAGGGCACGCGCGAAGGACAGGAGCTGGCGCTGACCCACGGAGAGGGATGTTCCGCGCTCCCCGAGCGCCTCGTCAAATCCCGCCGGCAACCTCCCGATGTAGCCGTCCGCACCGACCCGGGCAGCGGCCTCCGTCGCTCGATCCCGGGAGATCTGGTCCTCGCCCAGCCGGATGTTGTAATCGACGCTGCGGCTGAACAGGAATACGTCCTGGAGGACGAGGCCCACGCGGGAGCGGAGGTCGCGCAAGGAAACTTGATCGATGGGCACGCCGTCGAACAGGATCTCGCCCTGCTGCGGCTCGTAGAAGCGCATGAGAAGACTGATCAGCGTGGTCTTGCCCGCGCCCGTGTGCCCGACGATCGCGATGCGCTCACCCGGCCGTACCTTGAAGGACACGTCGCGCAGCACCCAGTCCCAGTTCTCGCCGTCCTCGTCCCGGGTGTAGGCGAACCAGACGTTCCGGAACTCGATCTCGCCGCGGCCGGGCTCGGGGAGCCGCACGGGGGTGGCCGGATCCCGCACGTCGGGCTCGGTGTCCAGGAGCCGGAAGATCCGCTCGGAGCTGGCCATGGCGCCCTGGAGCATGTTGTACTTCTCCGAAAGGTCCTGGATCGGGCGGAAGAACCGCCGGGCATACATCAGGAACGCGGTGACCACGCCCACGGTGATGGTCTCGTCGAGGAGGCGGGCGCCGCCGTATACCAGGATGAGGGCGAGGGCGATGGTGGTGAGCAGCTCGATGACCGGGAAGAACAGGGCGTAATAGGTGATGGAGCGGAGGTGAGCCTCCAGGTGGTCCCGGTTGATGTCGCGGAAGCGGGCGGTCGCCTTTGGCTCCCGTCCGAACAGCTGTACCACGGACACGCCGGTGATGCGTTCCTGGAGGAACGCGTTGATCCTGGCCAGGCGGACGCGGATGTCGCGGTAGGCTTCGCGGACCTTGTAGCGGAATACGAACGCGACCAGCACCACCAGGGGCATGACGGAAAAGGCGACCATGGCCAGCCGCCAGTCCATCCACACCATGACGCCCACGATGAACACCAGGGTGAAAACGTCGCCGAACACGGCGACGATCCCGGAGCTGAACAGCTGGTTCAAGACCTCCACGTCGTTGGTGACGCGGGTCATCAGCCGACCCACCGGGTTCCGGTCGAAGAACCGGAGACTCTGGCGTTGGAGGTGGCCGAAGATCTGGCGGCGGAGGTCGAACATGATGCGCTGCCCCAGCCACGTCGTCAGGATCTGCTGGCCGTATTCCAGCGCGAACGCCAGGAGGAGGGCGGCGAGGTAGGCGAGCGCCAGGGTCCCCAGGAGACCCAGGTCGCCGTCGGGGATGGCGTGGTCCAGGGCGACCATGGTGAGGTAGGGTCCGATGAGCTCGAGCGCCGCCACGAGCACGAGAAGGGTGACGCCCAGCGCGACCTTCCACCAGTACGGCCGCAGGTAGCCCAGGAGCCGCCGCATGAGGCGGGCATCGTACGCCTTGCCGAGGGCCTCTTCCTCGTGGAGCGGCTGGGTGTCGGTCGCGGCCATGGGCGGAAAGCTAAGCGCGTGCGGGGATCACGGGCAGGGGGCGGCCCCCGTCCCTTGCGGGACGCGCCGCAAGCTGCGATCACATACCTTCATGAACCTGTTCACCTGGGTCGTGCTGGGCCTGCTGGCCGGCGGGATCGCCAAGCTGATCTTTCCGGGGAAGGACCTGGGTGGCTGCCTGGTCACCGTCGGGATCGGCATCGTGGGCGCTCTGATCGGTGGGCTGCTGGGGACCACGCTCTTCGGCTGGGGCACGGTGACCGGCTTCAACCCGAAATCCATCGGGATCGCCGTCGTGGGGTCGCTGCTGCTGCTCGCACTGTTCCGGCTGGGCATGCGCCGCCGCTGACCCGGCCGGGTCAGCGCACTCGTCCGGCCAGTGCGGCCAGGATCTGGTCCAGTCCCACGCCCTCGGCCTGGCAGGCGACCAGCGCGTGGTAGAGTAGATCCGCCGCCTCCTCCGCGATAGGCCCCGCCTCCCGCCCCGTGCAGGCGACCGCGAGCTCGACGGACTCCTCGCCCAGCTTCTTCAGCCGATGGTTCCGGTCGGCCAGGAGCCTTGCCGTGTAGCTGACGGTGGGGTCCGCCCCTTGACGCTCGGCCAGCGTGTCGGCGAGGGCGGACAGCACCGGTCGCGCGCCGAAACAACTGGCTGCACCCGTGTGGCACGTGGGTCCGGCAGGGTCCACGAGGGCGAGGATCGTATCGGCATCACAGTCGGGCTCCAGCGCGACCACGCGGAGGGTATTCCCGCTGGTCTCGCCCTTGGTCCAGGCACGGCCCCGGCTGCGGGACCGGAAGGTCAAGAGCCCCGACTCGATCGTTCGCTCCAGTGCATCCCGGTCGGCGTACCCGAGCATCAGGACCACGCCCGTCCGGTGGTGCTGCGCGATCACCGGCACGAGCCCGTCCCCCTTGTCGAAGTCGAGCCGGCCCAGGTCGATCACGCTGCCCCCTCCAAATCGTCGGCCAGCTCTCGCCGAACCGCATCGGCCAGGCGGGCATTGGTGCCCACGGCGTGCCCCGACTCGTGCGAGGCTGCGCCGACCCAATCGGTGAACACGCCACCAGCCTCATCGATGACCGGCCGGACGGCTGCCGCATCCCAAGTCTGGAGCACCGGATCGACCATGACCTCGGCCCGACCCGTGGCTACGAGGGCGTAGCCGTAACAGTCACCCCAGGTCCGGAACGCCCCGGCGCCGGCTTGCAGTCGCCGCAATCCAGCCAGGCGGCGGCCCAGGTCGGCGCCGCCGCCTGGGAAGCCAGGGGAGCGGGCGTCTCCCGACGTGAGGACGAGAGCGTGGTCCAGCCGGTCGACGTCGGAGACGCGGCACAGCCGGCCGTTCCAGCGGCAGCCGTGCCCGGTGGCTGCGGCGAGGGTCTCGTCGAGGGCCGGGAAGTGGAGCACGCCCACCACCGGTCGACCCTCGGCCTCCAGGGCGACCATGACACCATACAGCGGCACGCCGTGGATGAATGACCGGGTGCCGTCGATGGGATCGATGATCCACCGCCGGCCGGAGCGGCCGGTTTCCTCCCCGTGCTCCTCTCCCATCACGCCGTCGTCCGGGAACCGGTCCTTCAAGATCCGGCGGACCGTCTCCTCCGAGGCCCGGTCCGCGGCCGTGACGGGCGATCCGTCCGCCTTGAGGTCCACGGCGTGCGGCGTCTGGAACCACCGTAGCGTCACCCGTCCGGCCGACCTGGCGGCTTCCGTGGCCGTGTCGAGCTCCCGTTGCCAGGTCTCAGACATCGGCGCCTCCCGCGGCGGTGACCGTGGACTCGGTCGCAGCAGCGAACCGGACCGGCAGCCCGGCGCGGGCGACGGCGGCCTTGACGTCGCCGACCTCCAG
>CAYXJH010000192.1:0-6290 GCA_964465415.1 uncultured Gemmatimonadaceae bacterium | reverse complement strand
CCCGCCAGTGGCTTGAATCCCCGGGACCGGTTCGACCGGCCCGGGGATTCTTGCATCCGGTCGGGCGCCGGGCGAGCCGGTTACGGTTCGGCGGTCTCGTAAAGGGCGACGGCCGCGCCGGCAGGGTCGCGGATCACGCACACGCGGGAGCCGTCCACGCCGGTCGGCCCCGCCACCACCTGGCCGCCCAGCGCCGCGCAGCGCTGGATGCTGGCGTCCAGGTCGTCGACACCGATGTAGAGCAGCCACTGGGCGGGGAGCCCGGCGTTCGGACCCCTGGCGTGACAGATCCCCGAAACCACCTGTCCCGACCCGCCGGCGATCATGTTGAAATCGCTGTAGCCACCCATGTCCACCGGCTCGGACCGCCACCCCACCACGCTCGCGTAGAAAGCACGCACGCCCTCGGCATCCGGAACCGTGAGATCGACCCACAGAATCTCTCCCTCCCTCGACGACGCGCTCTCCCCCATGACGCCCCCCGTGGTTCGCAGTTCGTAGTTCGTAGTTCGCAGTTCGCAGTTCACTGCGCCGCGATCCACGCCTCCACCCGCTCCGTCAGGATGGGCAACGGCAGGGTCCCGGCTGCGAGGACGGCGTCGTGGAATCCCCCCCAGGAGAAGCGGTCGCCCAGCTGGGCGCGTGCGCGCTCGCGCAGCTCCAGGATGGTCATCATGCCGATCTTGTAGGACACGGCCTGGCCGGGCCACACGATGTAGCGCTCGACCTCCGGCCGGATGTCGCCGTCGGAGAACGGCGTGTTCTCCAACATGTAGTCGATGGCCTGCTCGCGGGTCCATTGCTGGTCGTGCAGCCCCGTGTCGACGACGAGGCGGGCGGCGCGGAAGACCTCGTAGCCGAGGCGGCCGAAGTCGTTGTACGGGTCGGTATAGAAGCCCATGTCCTTGCCGAGCCGCTCCGCGTAAAGGGCCCAGCCCTCACCATAGGCGGAGAAGTAAGCGAGCCGCTGCATCAGGGGGAGCCCTTCGATCTCCTGGGCCAGCGCGATCTGGAAATGGTGGCCCGGCGCGCCTTCGTGATAGGCCAGCGCCTCCATAAGATAGGTGGGGTTATCGCCCATATCCGAGAGGTTGACGTAGTAGTAGCCGGGCCGGGAGCCATCCAGGCTGGGCGCGTTGTAGAACGCGCCGGTTGCGGTGGCCTCGCGGAAGGGCTCGACGGCCCGGACCTCCAGCGACGCGTGCGGCAGGGCGTTGAAGTATTGCGGGGCCACCTCCATGACCTGGTCGATCATGCGGGCGGACTCGTCCAGATAGCGGCGCTGGCCTTCCGGCGAGTCGGGATAGTAGAACCGGGGATCGGTGCGCAGGAACGTGAAGAACTCCTGGAGCGTCCCATCGAAGCCGACCGCCCGCATAACGTCCCGCATCTCGCTGTGGATCCGGTCGACCTCTGCGAGTCCAATGGCGTGGATGTCGGCGGCGCTGAGATCGTTGCGCGTGGTGAACAGCTCGAGCTGTGCCGCGTAGAACTTCTCCCCGCGAGGCAGTTTCCACACGCCGGCCCGGGCATCGGCCCGCGTCTCCATCCGCCGCAGCGAGGCGATGTAGCGCTCGATAGCGGGCTGGTAGACATCGCGCAGGGCGGCCTCCGCGCCCGCTACCAGCGCCTGCTCGCGCTCGGCCGGCAGACCCAGCGCGGTCACCTTCGACCGGAAGTCGTCCAGCAACGCGCCGTCGTCCGATCCGGGGTCGAATGGCGCGCCTTCGACCTGCCGGCTCGCCGCTTCGATGAGGCGGGGATAGGCGAAGAGCGGCAGCCGGACACCCGCGGCGGCCCGCCGCTCGGCCTCCGCGACCAGCTGGTCGATCGCGTCGCCGGTCCCATGGAGCCGCGCGACATAGGCCTGCGCGTGGGCCTGCTCGGCGACCCGGTGGTTGTTGATGAGGAACGTCGTCAGCCCGGACACGGCGTCGCGCATCGGCGAGAACACGTACGCGCTCTCGCGCACCTGGTGGAGGCGATGCCCCAGCTCCCACTGGTACTCGACGAACCGGTAGCTGGTACGACCCATGTCGTCCAGCGCGGTCGGGTCGAACTCCCTCCGGAGTTGGGCCAGATAGCCTTGCTCCCGGGCATGGCGAGCGACGGCGGCCGCGTCCGACCGATCGTCCCAACGGCCGTAGGCATCGAGGTCATCGATGATTCCGAGCTGCGTCTGGGCCTGTGGCGAGAGCGCCAGCTCGGCGCGGAAGACCTCGTCCAGCCAGGCGTTCAGCCGCTGTGACTCGGACGACCCGGGCGCAGGATCCACGGGCGCGGTTGCGCATGCGGTCACGATCAGCATTCCGACGATCGGCAGGGGACGTGACATCGGCCTGGGGTTCGAGGGTCGAGGTGCGCTGTGCGAGCGCTCCAACTTCGACGTTCGAAGGTGGATGTTCGTTGCCGGCTCAGCAACCTCGAGTGTAGTACCAGACGCGCGGCCTGCCCCGGTCGTCGAGGTACTCGATCCAGGTCACATACTCGCGGGTCGCGACGGCGGTCGCCCCGCACGCGTCGTCGGGCGTGACGACCCGCACCTGCATCCAGGCGCCGTCCACGGCCATCGGCTCGAGCCGATAGTCGAACGTGGGCGGCGAGGCGAGGGGGCCGGGCGCGAGGTCGATGTGGATCGCCTTCCCGCCCGGACCGTCGTGGAACCGGATCCCGTCTGCGGGGCCGAGGAAGAAGAGATGGCGCTCCGGCAGGATCTCGTCCCAGGGCCAGACCCGGGCGGCCCCGTCCGCCGCCGGGACCCAACCGTACCGGGGCTCCCGATCGGGCCCGCGCGCGTAGAGCACCCGCACCCACGAGGAGTCGGGCGGGAACGAATCGATGGGCAGCCCGAGGAGCTCGTAATCGAACTCAACGGCCCGGCTCTCGACCCCCTCCTCGACGGTCTCGAGGCTGTACGACCAGGCGAACGGCTCGGGAACCAGGAAGACGAACCGGGCGAGGACCCGTGAAGATGGCGAAGGCGCCTCGTGGACCTGCAGCGTGTCCGCCGCTGGCCATGTCTCGGGGCGGAAGGACGTGAGCTCGTGGGACACGACCCCGCGTCCCCGGTCTCGCCCCCCGCCAGGCCAAGGGTCCTGGGCGCCGAGCACATCGGCGCCGGCCAACCACACGGCCAGCAGCGGTACGAGCACGCCGGGCCCGGTCCTCGCGGAGCGCGGGCAGGAGCACGGCCAGGGTCGCGGGCTCACCCGTCCCGGATCCAGTAGCAGCCGACCCGATCGCCGATCCGTACGGTCTTGAACCGCTCGGGCGCGACCGTGCAGCGGGTCCGGTCCCGGGCGACGAGCGTCACCGGCTCGTACTTGGCGTCGACTGCCTTCACCGACCAGTCACCCCCGGGGTTGGGCATTCCAACCGGCCGGTCAAGGTCCTCCGCCAACCCGAGGCATCCGCCGACGCCGGCGGCCAGCGCCAGGCCGAGCATGGTCCTCATGGATCTCCTCATGGCGAAATCGCACCCGAGGAAAGATATCCGTATCGCTCGGCTCTGCAACGAACAGGGTTGTCCGTCAGGGTTCGCCCGCTACCTGGGACGGGTACCCGGGATCTGCGGGATCAGCGTCGAACCATGAGGTAGACGCCGTAGGCTCCGACGAGCGCACCCGTCACACTGGGAGGAGCCGGTCGATCTGGTGGCCTGGTCGTACCTGGGTGCTCGCCGACCACGGCGACGACGACCCGGAGATCCAGTCGATTTGGGCACTGGCCCGCGAGCTGGAGGGTGACGTGGACGGTCTCGCAGCTCGAGCGGTTCGTAAGGACCGCCGCCCTGGCACTACCGGACGCAGATCCCACCGATATCCCGCAGTGGCCGGTCTGGCTCCAGCACCGCCGCTCCCTCCGGGTGGCCGAAGCCCCGTTCGATCACACCGACGATCCATGGACCGGTTCCTCGAAGAGCTCGACCGGTTCCAGGCGCGGGCCCCGTGACCCGTGACGCGAGTACCGAGGTTTCGGTCTCGGGTTTCGGGTCTCGCGCCGTCCGTTACCTTCCTGCCCATGCCGGTACTTACGGTCGATCGCCTCAGCAAGAGCTACGGCACGCGCCTCGTCTTCGATGGCGTGTCCCTCGCCATCGAGGAACGGGAGAAGGTCGGCTTCATCGGCGTGAACGGGTCGGGCAAGTCCACGCTGTTCCGGATCGTGGCGGGCTTGGAGGGCACGGAGGGCGGGTCGCTGGCGTTCCAGCGCGGCGCGAGCGTGGGCTATCTGTCGCAGGAACCGGAGTTCGCGGAGGGAGACACGATCCTGGCGGCGGTGGCGGGAGGCCGACCGGAGCTGTTGGCGGTGATCGCGGAGTATCACGACGTGGCGGCCGCGCTCCGAGACCCGGGTGGCAACGCGGGTGGGGGTGGGGGTGGGGAGGACAGCAAGGGCGGCGCGACGGCTCGGTTGCTGGCTCGACAGGGCGCGGCCATGGAGCGGATCGAGGCGTTGGGCGGGTGGGACTACGAGCACCGGTTGGAAGCGGTGCTGACGCGGCTCGGGGTGGAAGGATGGGACCGGCGGGTGGACGCACTGTCCGGTGGCGAGCGGAAGCGCGTCGCGCTGGCGCGCGTGCTGGTCCAGCAACCGGACCTGCTGCTGCTCGACGAGCCGACGAACCATCTGGACGCGGACACGACGCTCTGGCTCGAAGAGATGCTCCTGGAGTACCCCGGCGCGGTCCTGCTCATCACCCACGATCGGTACTTTCTGGACCGGGTCGTGACGCGGATGATCGAAGTGAACCGGGCGGAGCTGGTCCCCTTCCCCGGCGGGTTCACCGAGTACCTGGAGGCGAAGGCCGAACGGGAGGAGCGGCTCGCCATCGCGGAGGAGAAGCGGTCGAAGCTGATCGCCCAGGAGCTGGCCTGGGTCAAGCGATCCCCATCGGCCCGGCGCGGCAAGCAGAAGGCGCGGATCAACCGGCTCGACCGGACGCGACAGGTGCAGGAGGCCGAGCGGCTCCCGGCGCAGGACGCCGTGGATATGAAGTTCGGCCGGCCGCCACGCCTGGGCCGGACCGTGCTCGATCTGGATGGCATCACCAAGTCGTATGACGGACGGACCCTGATCCGTGACTTCTCGACGCGGCTGCGGGCTGGCGAGCGGATCGGGATCGTGGGTCCGAACGGCGCCGGCAAGACGACGCTGCTCCGGATGATCCTCGGCGAGACGTCGCCGGACGCGGGGGCGGTGAAGCCAGGGACGAACACCCGGATCGCGTACTACGACCAGGCCCGGGCGGACCTGGACCCGGACGCGAACCTCCTGGAGTCCGTCGCCTCCCAGGACTTCGTGGACGTTGGGGGGCGGCGTACCCACGTCCGCAGCTACCTGAATGCCTTCCTCTTTCCCAACGACATGCACGAGCAGAAGGTCGCCAGCCTGTCGGGCGGTGAGCGCAACCGCCTGCTACTGGCTCGCCTCCTGCTTCAGGACGCGAACCTGCTGATCCTCGACGAGCCCACCAACGACCTGGACGTGGTCACCCTCCAGGTACTGGAGGCCGCCCTGGTCGACTTTCCCGGCTGCGTCCTCGTCGTCACCCACGACCGCTACTTCCTCGACAAGGTCGCCACGGCCCTCCTCGTCTTCGAGGGCGATGGTCGGGTCCACCGCCACGAGGGCGGCTACGACGCTTACCGCCAACGACGCGACGCCGCCGACCAGGAGCGGGCGGAGGCGGAGCGGGCCAGGATCGAGGGTCAGCGGACGAAGGCGGCCGCGAATCGCGGGAAGGCCGGTTCACGTCAGGACGCCGCCCACGGGGACCCGACCGGGCGGTCCCAGTCGCCCGATCAGCCCACCCGCCCGCGCAAGTTGTCCTACCGTGAGGCGCGGGAGCTGGAGGGGATCGAGGCCGCCATCACCGAAGCCGAAGCCGAGCGCGACCGTCTCGAGGCCGTCCTAGCCGATCCGACCCTCTACACCGACACCCCGGACAAGGTCGCCGAGACCACCGCCGCCTTCGTCGAGGCCGGACGACGTGTCGAAGCGCTCTACGCCCGCTGGGCCGAGCTGGAGGACCGGCGGGAGAGCTAGGGGGATAACTCTTCCCCGACCAGGTTGACCTCCCGCTCGATGCCGATGGCGTCCAGGAACGTCTCGTCGTGGGAGACGACGACGAGCGCGCCGTCGTATGCGGCGATGACATTCTCGACGGCCTGGAGGCTGTCCAGGTCCAGGTGGTTGGTGGGCTCGTCCAGGACCAGGAGCCGGGGTGGCCGCCTGGCGCCCAGGGTGCAGGCCAGGGCCGCTCGGAGTCGCTCGCCGCCGCTTAGCTG
>CAYXJH010000191.1:0-6304 GCA_964465415.1 uncultured Gemmatimonadaceae bacterium | reverse complement strand
AACCCGAACCCGGATCTCGCGCCGGGCGCCGGCCTGGCGCGCATGGCCCGCGCACGGGGCTGGGATTTCACGGAACTGGTGCGGCGGATCGTGGCGGAGGCGCGGCCATGAGCGCGCCGAGCGGACTGGCGCGGGGTGCCTCGCTCCGGGGGTTGAGGCCGGCGGACCGGGCGGCGGTGGTGGAGCTGGTCCGGGCCGAGCCCCTGTTCTCGGAAGCGGAGCGGGAAGTGGCGGTGGAAGTGCTGGATTCGTACCTGACCAAACCCGGGATGGACTATCACGCGCTGGGCGCCTTCACCCATGGCGGCGTCCTCCTGGGCTACTCGTGCTACGGCCCAACGCCGTGCACGTCCGACACCTGGGACCTGTACTGGATCGCCGTATCCGGCCGGGCCCAGGGTCGCGGAATCGGAACCCTGCTGATGGAGGAGATGGAACGAAGGCTCGTCGACCTGAACGCCCGACTCGTGCTCATCGAGACCTCGTCCCGCGCCGACTACGCCCCCACCCGGGCGTTCTACGAGCGACGGGGATACGAGGAGACCGCGCGGGTCAAGGACTTCTACGCGCCGGGGGACGATCGCGTGATCTTCGCCCGGACATTCACATCCGTGTGACGACGAGGGCCCCATGTCCAGCTGGCAGGATACGCTCAAGCAGAGCCTGACCACCGTCGATGAGCTCATCGAACGGTTCGGCGCCGAGAACGTCGACCGAGAGGCGGTCGAGCGCGCCATCGAGAAGTTCAACCTCCGGATCACGCCCGCCGCCCTGGCCCAGATCCAGCGGCCGGGGGACTGGGCGTGGAACCAGTACGTGCCCACGGGCGCGGAAAACGAGGTCGTGGACGGGATCGTCGATTCCCTGGACGAGGACGCCGATTCCCCCGTCCCCAACATCACCCACCGTTACCCGGACCGGGTCCTGTTCCTGGTCTCCCCCGTCTGCGCCACGTACTGCCGGTTCTGCACCCGCCGGCGGAAGGTGGGCGACCCGGAGAAGATCCCCCTGAACCAGTTCGATGCCGCCTTCGCGTACATCCGCGAGCACACCGAAGTGCGGGACGTGGCCATGTCCGGCGGTGACCCGCTCCTCCTCAGCGACCGCCGATTGGAGTACCTGCTGGGCCAGCTCAGGGCCATCCCCCATGTCGAGATCATCCGGATCCACACCCGGGTCCCGAACCACTTGCCAGAGCGGATCACACCCGAGCTGTGCGACATCATCCGTCGCCACCACCCGGTCTTCGTGAACGTCCACTTCAACCACCCCGACGAGGTGACCGCGGCCGCCCACCAGGCGCTGGGCATGCTGGCCGACTCGGGCGCCCCACTCGGCTCCCAGACCGTACTGCTCCGAGGCGTGAACGACGACCCCGCCATCATGAAGGCGCTCATGCAGAAGCTCCTCATCGCCCGGGTCAAGCCGTACTACATCTACCAGGCCGACGTGGTGGCCGGGGGCGAGCACTTCCGAACCGCCGTGACCACAGGCCTCGAGATCATCCGCGCGCTCCGCGGTTGGACGAGCGGGCTGGGCGTCCCCCACTACGTCATCGACGCGCCGGGCGGCGGCGGCAAGATCCCAATCCTCCCCGAGTACGTCGAATCGGTGACCGATACCGAGGTGGTCCTCCGCAACTACGCGGGTGAGGTCTTCCACTATCCACTCCCTCGGGAGCCGGTCCTCGTCGGAGCCGCGCAAAACGGTCGGGGCGCGCCAAACCGGATCGTGGTCACAGAATCTGAGCGCTGTTCGAAGCGTAGCCCCCACCCCCGGCCGCGCTTCACTCCTGCGCCGAGACCGGCTAACGGTCGCCTGCCAGCAGACCGTTGAACACCAGCTTGTACGTCCCCCAGGTCTGGGCCCGGTGCTGGGGCCGAAATCCGATCAGGACGACGCGACCGCCGCCGTGCTCGACGCTCACCATGGCGGCCTTCTCCGAGAGGTGTTGCTCGCCGAGGAGCCAGCCGCTCTCGAGGATCTGGCTCCGGTCGGTGCGCCCGTCGGCCCTCGAAAAGGTGATGACGCGCTCGACCTGTTCGTTGCGGTCGTGCTGGATCACCTCGTAGGCCTGGCTGCCGGGTAGGTACAGGGCCAGGGCGCGGGCGGGCATGCCGTAGCCCAGCGGGTGGCCGGTGTCGACGTTCACCCGGAGCGTGGAGCCGGGCGACCAGAACTCGGTGGAGGGGCGTCCAGCCAGCACGTTGCGCACGGGCAGGTCGAGCTCGTCGATGGCCAGCTCGCCGGCCTGCCCGAACGTGACGAGCGTGCCGCCCGCTTCGACGAACGCCTTCAGCGCCGCCACGCCCTCGCTGCCGAAACCGCTTCGGTACTCGGGCGGGAACGACTCCACGAGTCGCCGGAGCCCGCCCGATACCTCGCCCTCGCCCGGGCCCTTCATCATGGCCGGGCTGTCGTCGGGGAGGATGATGACGTCGAAGTCCCGCTCCAGACGGCCCTGGCGGATGCGGTCATCGGACAGCCTCTCGTAGGGGAACCCGAACCGCTCCAGCACGAGCCGCGTCTGCCCCTCATCCATGTTGCCCCCGTAGTACCGGCCGTACATCCCGATGCGCTGCCGGGTCACCGGCCGCGCATCGGGAACCTCCTCACCCAGCGGCATGAAGGCGACGCCGGTGGCGGCGGCGACGGCGCGCACGCGGCCCTCGTCGGAGGTGGCGGGGACCAGGAAGTCGCCGCCGGGGGCTCGCACCACCGGGACTCCCTGGTCCAGCAGCAGGTTCACCGCGTGGAACGCCGCGTTCTGCCTGCCGTCCAGCCGGTAGCCATGGGCGCCGCGTACGGCCTCGCCCGCCGGTTCGATGCCGGATGTGACGTAGGGGATCCGGTCCCGGACAACCACCGTGAAGTCGGTCACGACCCGGGTCGTGGCCACCTCCGGGGGCGTGGCGATGGGCTCGACGGAAACGCCCATGAACTCGGACATGTTGTGGGTGGCCAGGTCGTAGGGGCGGATCGGGCTGCCGTCCCGGAACCGGGTATACTCGTTGTCGGGATAGTACGTCCGGCCCAGGAGCCAGCGGACGAGTCCCCGCTTGGGCTGGGCCATGGGCACGACCCAGGAGCCGGCGGGGTAGACACGGCCCTCGTGGACGAAGTCCTCCGTCGCCTGGCGGACCTCGATGCCCTGGAGCAACAGCTTCTCGACCATCTCCACGGCGGTGAGGTAGTCGTGCTGGTCGGCGGGCACCACGAACGCGGCCAGGGGGCCGTCGGGTCCGCTGCTAACGGGCTCGGCGCGCAGGCCCCGCTCCGTCTGACGGCTCGCCTTGAGGTAATGGTTGCGGAGCACCGTCTCCCGGTTCCGCGCGGCCAGGTCCAGCGCGGCGATGGACGCGACCAGCTGCTGGGCGACGATGTCGCGAACGGTCCACCAGCCTCCCGGCCACGGGTTGGGGAACGTGACCTGGGCCTCGTAGGCGGGAAGCCCCCGCCCCGGGCTTCCCTGCAGCTGGTCCGGGTGGATGTAGAGCGGCCACGCCATGCGCGCGCTGGCCGATTCGGTCAGCATCCCGGCGATGTTGTGGAACGGCGTGATCCAGTGGAACCCGAAGTGGCCCCAGCCGCTGAAGATGCTGGCGCCGGCCACGCCGCTCAGGCCGGCCGACTCCGCGGCGTAGGCGATGTGCCCGCCGTACCAGGCCATCTCTCGCCAGACCAGCGGGTCGCCGTCGGGGCGGATCGGCTCCGCGTAGGGTGGCACGTAGAGCCGGGGGCCGTAGGAGCCCATCTGGTGGTGGTCGATGAACGCCTGCGGCACCCAGTCCCGGAACAGGATCTGGCCCGTCCATACGCTCTCGGCGGTATTCTGCTGGAACGCGTCCCGGTTGTTGTTGTGGCCGATGTAGTGGTGGTAGAGCCAGGGGAGCCGCGAGCCCTCGAAGTCCGTCCCAGCCGTCCGCCGCACCCACTCCGCCACCATGGTCGTGCCATCCGGGTTCAGCGACGGGAAGAGGATGGAGACGGTCTCGTCCAGGATCCGCCGCATCTCCGTGTCGTCCCGGGTGGCCATCTCGTACACCAGCTCCGCCGGCGTCTGGGCCCCGGCCACCTCCGTCGAGTGCAGGCCGTACGACTGGGCGACGATGGCGCGCCCGCGCTCGATCGCCCGCTCGACCTCCGCCTCCGTAGCCCCGCGCGGGTCCGTGAGCGTGGCGTTCAGCGCCTGGATCTCGTCCAGCCGGGCCAGGTTCTCCGGCGAAGAGATGAAAAGGACGAGGAACGGATTGCCCAGCGTGCTCGGGCCCATCTCCCGGACCAGCACCCGTGGGCTGTGCTCGGCGACGCGTCGGTAGTAGCTGGCGAGCTGGTCCCAATCGGCCAGCTGCCCCGCGGCGCCCATCTGGAACCCGAAGTGCTCCTCGGGCGACGGGATCGCCGCCTCCTGGGCGAACGCGGGCGCCGCGGTGACCAGGAGAAGGACGAGGAGGGGCAGTGCTGAGGCCGAACGATGGCGTATCATGGACGCTCCGGTCGAAATGCGAGCGGCCCTTGGGCTGGCGGAGGCCGCGCTGGTGGTCAGGGCGAGGATAGGGTGGCCCGGGAGCGAGGTCAACGCAGCCTCTTCTTGAGAGCCCCGTCGCGCCTCCGGCTCAGTTCGGTGCGCCCAGGCGACTCCGCAGCTCCGTGAACCAGTTCGCCACCACCATGAGCTGCACGTCGACGTCGTCGAGGGCGTCAGCGCCCATGGGCCGCGAGATCAGGAGTCGCTGTCCGTCGGGATGAAGATCGCGGAGGCGGCCGACCTCCTGTTCGGTGAGGTCCGTGCGGGTCAGGACCTGGAACGTCGGCTCGAACCCGAGCTCCGCGCGGACCAGGCGCCTGGAAGCTTCGTCCTCGTAGAAGATCGCCGAGCCGTCCCGGGCCCAGACCAGCGGGCCGACGGCCGGGCGTGCGGAGACCTGCCACCGGCCTCCCATGTCGGGAAACTCCCGGACGAAAACGTGCCTTTGACCCGTTTCATCCGAGGTGTACGCCATCATTCTCCCGTCCGGAGAGACCCTGGGACTCGATTCGTCCCAGTCCGCCCGGAGAAGAGGTACGGGATCCGCATCGGTCCCGACCCGGGTCATGAGGATATCGGTCTGGGCTCCCGGCTGCGCCCGTGAGAAGAGGACGACGGTTCCGTCCTCGAGCCACTCGGTCGCGTACTGCTGGCCGTCGAGGCCGGCCACGAACTGGGCCGCCGAGCGACCGTCGACATCCTTCATGTAGATGTCGCCGCCTCCGCGTCCTCCATCGCGATCCGCGGTGAAGAAGACTCTACGCCCGTCCGGGGACCAGACGGGGTCGTGGTAGTTGTCGCCTTCGAAGGTCAACCGCTGATTCGTCCCCCGTTCCAGGTCGAAGACGTAGATGTAGCCGCCGCGAGTGTACGCGATCTGGCGTCCGTCCGGTGAGACCCGGGCATCGGCGTGGTCCGTGGGCTCGATGGGGATCGCGCTGATGGTCCCGTCCATTTCCAGCCAGGCGAACCCGAGCTCCGAGAAATCGACGCTCGCGCCTCCGCCGCCCAGGTATGCCAGCGCGCCCCGCTCCGACAGCGAGAAGAAGGAGATTGCTCCGACGGTGAACACGTTCTCCTGCACCGGTACGGGTACGCCGGTCACCTTCCGCCGCCGGAGGTCGAAGGGCACGGCGAAAATGCTCGCGCTGCGGTGGCCGTAGAGGATGTGGCCGGTCGGGGACCAGACGGCGTTGCCTCCGGACGGGGCGATCGTGGTGGTGTCGCCCGTCGCCAGGTCTTTGACGAGGACGCGGGCGTTGGCCGGGTTGCCTGTCGGCATCTCCGTGTAGAGCAGCACACGGCCGCCCGGTAGCAGCCGGGGGAAGATCGCCGCGGGTGTCTCAGCGATCAGCTCCGGCTCACCACCCACTTCGGGGACGCGGTGGATCCCCCTGGACGAAGCGAACAGGATCGTGCCGTCATCCAACCACTCGGAGAACGACACGCGCTGGAGTGCTCCGTCCGACACCACGGTGACCGTGGTGCCGGTGGCCAGCTGCACCTTCTTCAACTCCCGCTGATTCCCCACGAAGGCGATCCAGTCCCCCGCGGGCGAGAAGGACGGGAAAGCAGCACCGCTCGTGTTCGGAATCTCGATCGACCGGGTGTCGGTGGCCCGGCGCAGACGGAGGTGCTGCCGCCCCTCGATGGTCGCCATGTATACCACGTCTCCGTTTCGGGAGACGTCCATGAACACCTCGGAGCGGGCCGTGTCGGGAATGGTGTAGCGGTGGGCGGGAGCGGACGTGCCCGTCGCCCCGGGGCCGCCCAGCC
>CAYXJH010000190.1:0-6445 GCA_964465415.1 uncultured Gemmatimonadaceae bacterium | reverse complement strand
GGCGGGGCTGAAGCTGGCTCGCCGGATCGCCGAGGCGCCGGCGTCGGCTACCGTGGCCATTGCCGACCTGGCCAAGACGCTGAGGCGGCAAGGTCTCGACGTGCTGGACTTCTCGGCCGGCCGGGCATCGGAGGACACGCCGGCGCACATCTGTCGCGCCGCCTCCGATGCACTCATGGCCGGGGATACGCACCAGACAATGGCGCAGGGCACCCCGACGTATCGGGCCGCCTGCGCCCGGAAGCTTCGCCGCGAGAACGGCATAGAGGCGAACCCCGAGACGGAGATCATCGCCTCGTTCGGCTGCAAGAACGGCCTCGCTCTCGCCCTGCTGGCCACCATCGATCCCGGCGACGAGGTCATCGTCGAGGATCCCGGCTTCGTCAGTTACGAACCGGCCATCCGGTTCTTCGGCGGTGTGCCCGTGCCGGTTCCGCTGGAGGCGGAGGACGGACACCGGTGGCGCGAGGATGCACTGCGCGCGGCGGTCACCGACCGTACGCGCGCCATCCTCTTCTGCTCGCCGCACAACCCCACCGGTGTGGTCCACGAGCCGGAGCAGGTGGACATGATCGGCGAGGTCGCCCGCGACCATGGGCTGTACGTAATCTCCGACGAGATCTATGAGCGGATCACCTGGGGCGGGCGCAAGCATACCAGCATGGCGACCCGGCCGGGGATGAAGGGCCACAGCATCACGCTGATGGGGTTGACGAAGACGGCGTCCATGGGTGGTTGGCGGATCGGGTTCGTCTACGCTCCACCCCCGATCGTGGCCGCGATGGTCACGCTCCAGCAGCACCTGGCTACGTGCGTGGGATCCTTCACCCAGGCCGGCGCGGCCGTCGCATTCGGGGAGGAACCTGGCATCGCGCTGAAGGGGATGTGGCGGCAATGGGAGGAGCGGTGTGGGTACATGTGCGCCGAGCTCGACGCCATCCCGGGCGTGGCTTGCGCGCCGCCCGAGGGTGGGTTCTACGCCTGGGTGGACATCCGCGAGACCGGCGAAACGTCGGTGGCTCTGGCGGACCGGCTCCTCCGGGACCATCACGTGGCCGTGGTCCCCGGTTCGGCGTTCGGTAGCCGTGGGGAGGGCTACCTCCGCATTACCTGTGTGAAGTCCTGGGACGATCTGCGGGAGGGTGTCCGGCGGATACGGAACGCCCTGTCATGAGTGGAGGAGCGACATGAAGCGGCTGGTGACGGGAGCGTTGGCCCTGGTTGTGATGATAGCGACCCATGGCGCGGCGGTTGCCCAGGGGTCGTCCGACTCGACCTTCGACCCGGGCACGGTTGCGGATCGGGAGGCGCTCTATGACTTCCTGGTCCGAAGCACCCTGGAATGGGATGCATTCGCATCCTTGCCTGACCATCCATTCTACCGCACCCATCCGGAAGGGATCGATGTGGCGGAGGAGATGGCCCGCCACCGGCAGCAGCTCCTGGATGCGGACACCGACGAGAAGATGTGGTTTGCCCTCTGGGCGCTGTCGAACGCGCGCCGCGACCGCCACCTCCGGGTCGATCTCACGGACGGTGGCCTCGTCCTGCCTGCCCACCTGAGCCGCCGAGTCGAAGCGCCGATACGGTTCGAGGTCGACTTCGCCGACCTCGAGGATCGCTTCTTCTTTGTGGCGGACGTGGGTGCGGGGATCGGTGAGGTCGCCGGGGGTCAGGTGCCCACGGTCGGTGACCGCCTGTTGGCGGTGAACGGTCGGACGGCGAGCGAGTACATCGACGCCATCCGCCCATACCAGCGCTACTCCTCGGAGAACGGATTCTGGTGGCGGCTCGCGGAGGAGATCAACGGGACGCGCGACTACGTTCCGCACCACGAGTTCTACGGCGAGGCCCTCACCCTCGAGCTGGAGCGACGGGATGGCGCCCGGTATCGGATCGAGGTGCCGTATCTGGAGCCCGACGACATCGTCTGGGAGGGTCACGGCGCGCGCCGATATCCCGGTTTCTCCCGCGTGGACGGGTTGAGTGGGCACGAGACGTATGATCTCTACGTCCCTGATGACGGCCGCACGCCGGTCGTCATCCTCCAGTGGCACGGGTTCCAGGCCGACCTGCCCGAGGCCATGGACGCCCTCATGGAGTATGCCGAGGAGAATGGCATCCTGGACCACCACGTCATCGTGGATGCCACGTTCAGCGGCGGTGGGTCCAGGGGGGCGTACGCGGTGCAGCGTCTCCAGCCCCGCCCCTTCCGCACGACGTTCGGCAACCTGAAGGTCAGCGAGGCGACGGAACGGTGGGTGGAGAACCGGATTCGCGGCCTGCGTCGTAATCCGGCCACGGCCACCGAGACGGTGGATGGCGGTAACTGGCTCCTCGAGTGGTTGGAGGAAGATGTCAGGACAGCCATCCACGAGGGCCAGCGTTACACCAACGCCGTGCCCTTCAAGGGCGCCCACCTGCCCAAGTGGGCGGATGGGATCATCGACCCGGCACCCGTCCACTTCACCGGCGGGCTCACGGTCTGGCTGAGCGCCCGGGGCGGCTCCCACCTCGACCAGTTCGCGGCGCAGGTTGTGGACAACGATCTGGCGCACGTGATGGGAATGCCGTCGGGGGGATACAGCAACACGTGGCAGACGACCGAGGTGCTTCGCTTCCCAACGACCGGGCAGCCGATCGTGAGGTACCAATGGTCACTGGGGCATTCGCTTCGTCCCAACGGCGAGATCCTCCAGTACAATCCGGCGCAGCCCCATGAGTACATCCCGCACACACGCGACAACTACCTCGACCACCACGCCATGCTACTCGCTCGGACGCTCGAGCGGCTGGGCATCGGCCGCCCGTAGCGAGCGCCCAGAAAAGGAGCCTGGAATGCCACGGCACACCGCCGCTCTTGCCATAGCCGTCGCCTCCGCCCTGGTCGCCCCGGCAGCGGCCCCGGCCCAGCAGCTCGACATCCTCATCCGGAACGGGACCGTCGTCGATGGAACCGGCGAGCCCGGCTATCAGGCGGATATCGGGATCGTCGGTGACCGCATCGTCCGCATCGCGCCGGACCTGTCCGCGGAGCCCGCGGCTCGGGTCATCGACGCGTCCGGGCTCCACGTGACGCCCGCCTTCATCGACCTCCATTCCCATGCCGATCGGTCCCTGGTCCGCGCGGACCCGGAGCTGCGGAAGGCTCGAGCGGCTCTGCTACAGGGGATCGCCACGGTGGTGGGTGGACCGGACGGTCGGAATCCCTTGTTCCCGCTGACGGCGGAGCTGGGGGCGTACCGGGCGGAAGGCATCGGTGTGAACGTGGTGCCGATGGTAGGGCACGGCACGGTCCGAAGCCAGGTCATGGGTGAGGATTACGAGCGGTTCGCCACACCCGAAGAGATCGAAGCGATGAAGCGGCTGGTCCGTGAAGGCATGGAGCAGGGCGCGTGGGGCCTTGGCACCGGGCTCGAGTACCGTCCCGGCCGGTTCAGCCACCCGGATGAAGTGGTCGAGCTGGCCCACGTCGTCGCCGAGTACGGTGGCTTCCACTTCTCCCACATGCGCGGATCGGGTCGTCTGCCCAAATGGCATCTGCCCAGCATGGTCGCCACGACGCCGGCGCAGGTGATCTACTCGGCCCGTGGCGGGGCCCACGTACTGGACGGCTGGACGACGGACGCGCAGGACGGGATCCGCGAGATCATCGAGATCGCGCGGCAGACGGGCATTCCGTCCGTGGCCAGCCACGTGAAGGCGAAAGGTCGTATGTCCTGGGGCCGGGCCCTGAACGACATCCTCCTGGTGGAGGAGGCCCGGGCCGAGGGGTTGCGGATCTACATGGACCAGTATCCCTACGAAGGGCATTCGGGGAGCGCCGCTACCGTGATCCCCCTCTGGGCCCTTGTCGCCGACGACGTGGACGTCAGCGGTGGATTGGACAGTCCCGAGTACCGTCGTCCAGGCGTACTGGATGACCACCGCGAGCACCTGCGGCGCAACCTCGCGGACCCGAAGCGGCGAGAGCGGCTGCGGATGGACACCGAGTACGCGGTCGATTACAACGGCGGTCCCGATCGAATCATCATCACGGAGCACGCCGACCAGGCGCTCCGGGGCAGGACGATCGCCGAGGTCGGCGAGCTCTGGGGAATGACGCCAGAGGAAGTCGTCTGGGAGCTGAGCCTGAACGGCTTCGACGAGCATGTCCAGGGCGCCTTCCTCCGGCCGCTTTCGCTCCACGCACGCGACGTGGAGCTCTACATGAAGCAGCCGTACACCGCGACGTCATCCGACGGCCGACTCGATTCGGGGCCGGGCCTCCACCCCCGCCACTACGGCGCGTTTGCCCGCAAGATCGGACACTACGTGCGTGATCAGGAGGTGCTCGACCTGCCGTTCGCCATCCGCTCGTCCACCGGGCTCCCGGCCGAGATCATCGGGCTCCCCGACCGCGGTCTCCTGCGGGAAGGCCACAAAGCCGACATTCTGGTCTTCGGCCTCGAGCGCTTCGGCGATCGCTCCACGCCCCTCGAGCCCGAGCGGTTCGCCGACGGGATCGACTTCATGCTGGTCAACGGGCAGCTCACGATCGACGATGGGGTCTTCCAGGAGATCTTGGCGGGGGAGGTCATCGAGCGACACCGGGTGCGACCCGTCACCGACGCCACGACCGGTACCGACAGGGCGGGCACGTGAGAACGTGTCGCCTGTTGATCGCGTGCACGCTCGCGCTGGCAGCGGCGTGTGGCCCCCGGACGGTCTCGGACCCGGGGCCGGATCTCGCGTTCGACCCAGGGACCCGCGCCGACCGGCAGGCGCTCTTCGACTACCTGGTCCAGAAGACGTTGGAGCGTGATGCCTTCGCATCCCTGCCCGACCACCCGTACTACCGGGCGCATCCCGCCGGGATCGATATCGTCGCGGCCATGGAGGAGCACCGCGAGGAGCTGCTGGCCGCCGATACCGACTCGGCCGTTTACTATGCCGTCCTGAAGATCTCCAACGCCCGGAAGGACCGCCATCTCCGGATCCGACCTGTACCAGGTGGGCTGACTTTCCCGGACACCTTCGGGGTCGATGAGTCGCTGGCCAACATGCCCGTCGAAGGCTCCCGCGTCCCGCGCGCCCCGATCCTGCTGCGGGCCGACTATGCGGACCCCGGGGCCCGCTTCCTCTTCGTGACCGATCTGTCCCGCCTCGCCGCGGAGGGCGAATACGGCGCAGCGCCCGCGCCGGGCGATCGCGTGCTGGCCGTGAACGGGATGCCGATCGACGAGTACCGCGACGCCGTCCGGCCGTACCACCGCTACGCCACCGACCCGTCGTTCTGGTGGCAGCTGGCGACCTGGATCCCGCAACGAAGCGTCCAGTTCCCGCGGCGGTTCTACGGCGAAGCCCTCACGCTCCGCCTCGAGCGCCGCACCGGCGAGACGTATGAAGTGTCAATGCCGTATCTCGACCCCCTGGAGATCGACTGGGTGGGCCACGACGAGCGGCGCTATCCAGCTTTCTCCCGAATCGCCGGAGCGAGCGAGTACGAGACCTTCGACCTCTATCTCCCCGATGACCCTCGCACGCCCGTGGTGCTGCTTCAGTGGCACGGATTCCGGGGCGACCTGCCGCAGGCCATGGACGCGCTCATGGAGTACGCCGCGGCCAACGACTTGCTACGCCGCCATGTCGTCGTGGACGCCACCCGCGCCGGCGGAGGATCGCGGGGAGCCTATGCAGTCCAGCGCCTCCAGGACCGCCCGTTCAAGACCACCTACGGCAACCTGAAGGTCAGCGATGGGATGGAGCGGTGGGTGCAAGACCGGATCCGGGCGCTCCGGCGCGACGCCGCCGCGGCCAGCGAGACGGTGGACGGCGGCGCCTGGCTCCTCGAATGGCTCGAAGTCGACGTGCAGAAGGCCATCGAGCACGGCAATCGGTACACGAACGCGGTCCCGTTCAAGCTGGCGCACCTGCCGCGGCACGCCGACGGGATCATCGACCCCGCGCCGGTCCATTTCACCGGCGGGATGACGGTCTGGCTCGGACCGAAGGGCGGGTCGCACCTCGACCAGTTCGCCGTCCAGGTGGTGGACAACGATCTGGCCCACGTCATGGGGATGCCGGCGGGCGGGTACAGCAATACCTGGGAATACTCCGAGGTCCTCCGCTTCCCGACCACGGGCCGTGCCATCGTGGGGTATCAGTGGTCCATGGGTCATTCGCTCCGTCCGAACGGCGAGATCACCCAGTACAATCCCGCGCAGGTCCACGAGTTCATCCCCCAGACCCGGGACAACTACTTCGACTACCACGCACGCCTGCTTACTCGCACGTTCGAGCGGTTGGGGATCGCCGTAGCGCCCGACGTCGCGACCCCTGAAGCCGACGAACCTTGAGCAGTCTGCAACCACCCCCTTCCGGGTCCACCGGGCCGGACGCAACGACCACAGAGCCGCCGCCGGACCTGGGGCCGCCGGACTCTGGGCCGCCGCGGTCGGCGCCA
>CAYXJH010000189.1:0-6456 GCA_964465415.1 uncultured Gemmatimonadaceae bacterium | reverse complement strand
GATGGACCCGGCGCCGAGGCGGCCCGCGACGGCAGCGGTCTCCGGGTCGGCGCCTGCACGCTGCTGGAGGAACGTCGTGATGGACTCGCCATCGAACGGCCGGAGGCGGACCGGGAGGAGGCGCGATCGCAAGGTCGGCAGAAGTGCGTCCGGGTCTCGCGCCGTCAGGATGAAGGTTGTGGCCGGCGGCGGTTCTTCCAGGATCTTCAACAGTGCGTTGGCGGCTTCCTCGCTGGCCTCCTGCGGGACGAGGAGCTCGGCGTTGCCGATGATGAACACCTGCTGTGACGCCATGGCGGGTCGGCTGGCGCCGAGGCGGCGGATGGTTCGGACCTGCGCCAGGTAGAGACCCCTGGGCTCGTCGTCAGCCGGCATGTGGAGCGGGTCCGCCCGTCGTTCCGTCAGCGCCTCGAACCGGGCGGCCTCCAGCGCTTCCGCGAGCTTCTCCGCGCCCGACGTCCCTTTCGGACGTGGGAGGGGAAAGAACCAGTGGATGTCCGGATGCTGGAGGTCGAGCGCGAGCCGGCACCCCCGACATTCGGCGCACGGACCGTCGTGGGTCGGCTGGGTGCAGACGAGCCGGCGCGCGAGCCACCGGGCCAGCGACTGGCGACCCACGCCGGCTGGGCCGTGGATGAGGAGCGAGCCGGGGAGGTCGCCTCTGCGGATGGCGTCGTCCAGGGCATGACGGACGTCCTCGTGGCCGAAGACCTCGGTTACCGTAGCGGTCGCAGCCATTGCAGCGGATCCACCGGCGCCGGGATCTGGCCGGCCGTGGGAGCATGGATTTGAAGATAGAGGTGGGGTCCCTCGTCGGGCCCGCGGCCCACCGTCCCCAGGACCTCGCCCGCCGACACGTCCTGTCCTTCCCTGACCCGCGTGTCCCCTAGGTACAGGTAGAGGGAGTAGTACCCGCCGCCGTGGCTCAGGACCACGCCCGGACCGAACCCCTCCATCGGCCGGGCCACCACGACCGTCCCGTCGCCTACGGCGGCCACCGCCGTACCCGGCTCTGCCGCGATCCCGATACCATTCCGGCGCAGCGTCACCCCGCCCGGACGCCGATCCGGTCCGAACCGATATACGAGGGGTCCCTGAACGGGCCACGGGAGCTGGCCCAGGTGAGCCGGCGATACGGTGCCGACGCCCCGCGCGACGCCCGCCGCGGCCCGTCGTCGCTCTTCCTCGATCCGGCGACGCTCCATCTCCTCGATCAGGCCGGCCAGTCGCCGCTCGTCGGCGGCGAGCTCCCCGATGCGACGCTCCGCCCGGGTCACCTGCCCCCGGATCTCCTGCAGCGCACGGACCCGGGTCTGCTCGAGATGCTGCAGCTGCGCGAACTCGGACAGCTTCTCCGCCCGGAGGCGCTCCAGGTCGGTCAGGTTACGTTGGAGCTGTACCTCCTGATCGGTCAGTGTCCGATCCAGTGTGCCGATCTCTTCCAGCAGCCTGCGATCGTGCGCTGATATGAGGTGCAGGTACTTGTACCGGTTGAGCAGGTCCGCGAAGTTCTCGGCGCTGAGCAGCACGCGCACAACGTGCAGCGGTCCCTGGCGATAGATTGCGCGGAGCCGCTGGTTGAGGACGACGTTCCTCTCCCGCAGGCGATCCCTGGTCTGGATCAGGTGGCGCGTGAGATCCTCCGCGCTGGCGGTGAGGGCTGCGGTCTGATAGTCGAGCTCGCGCAGAGCCTCGGCGGACGCTTCCGCCTGTCGTTCGATGTTGGTGAGGTCCGAGGATAGATCCCGGGCCCGGCCCTCCAGCGTGTGCATGCTCTGCTGGAGCCGGTCACGTTCGGCCCGGATCTGATCGAGCCGCTCCTGGCTGGCCCGGATCTGCTGTTGGACCGTATCCGCCTGCTGGGCGGCCAGGGGGGCGGTCAGCACCGCCGTGAGGATCAAACCGACGGTGGCAACGAGCGGTCGGGCGTGGGTGACCCCGCGGGCCCTCATAGCTCCTGCAGGTGTCTGTGCACCGCGATGGCGCTTGCGGTCATGCCGAAGATGGAGCCGAGCAGAATGCCGGCCAGGATCCAGGGATCCGGCAGCCACGCCAGCTCGACCACCGAGTCGGAGAGCAGGCGGAAGACGGCATACGTCGCCGGCAGCGCCAGCAAAGAACCCAGTGCGCCGGCGATCAGGCCTTCCAGCAGGAACGGCCGCCGGATGAATGCGTTCGTGGCACCCACGAGCCGCATGATCGTGATCTCATCGCGCCGGGCGAAGATGGCGAGTCGAATGGCGGCACCGATGATGAGAGCGGCGACCGCGGCGAACGCCCCTCCCACGACGAGCGCGGAAGCGGCCGCGACGCGGCGCAGCAAATAGACCTTGTCCAGCCAGTCCCGCCCGTACCGGACGTCCTCGACGAACGGGTGCGCTTCCACTGCGGCTGCGATGCGGTGAACCGCGTCGGCGCTCCGCTGCCCCGGGTGGAGCGTGATCTCGAGGGACGCGGGGAAGGGGTTGGTTTCGAGATCGCTGAACACGGCCTCGAAGTCGCTCAGCTGCACGCGGGCCAGCTCGAATGCCTGCCGCCGTGAGATGTGGAGGACATCGCGGACGTGGGGGATGGCGTCGACTTCCGCACGCAGCGCTTCGACCTGCTCGATCGTGGCATCGTCGCGGAGATACGCCACGACCTCCACACGGGCTTCGACCTGGTTCAGCACGAGCTGGATGTTGTGCGCGGCAACGCCAAACAGACCCAAGACGAACAGCGAGAGCGTGATCATGGCGACGGACAGCCCGGTCAGCAGCGGTGCTCGCCTGAACCCGGCCAACGACTCCCGTATCGCTCGCATGATCAGCGCTCCTCGGCATGTGAGTCGGAGACCAGGACGCCGTGGTCGAGCTTCAGGATACGGCTGTAGGGGCTGCGCCGGATCAGCTCGTTGTCGTGGGTCGCGATCAGCATGGCGGTGCCGGAGGCATTGATGTCCCGGAACAGCTCGTGAATCCCCAGGGTCGCCTTCTCGTCCAGGTTGCCGGTCGGCTCGTCGGCCAGGAGGAGGACCGGGTCGTTGGCGAGGGCCCTGGCCACGGCGACCCGTTGCTGCTCGCCTCCGGAGAGCTCGGCGGGATAGGCATTCGCGTTCGCCACCAGACCAACGTGCGCCAGGAGCCGACTGACCTTGGCCCGTACCGTCGCCGGTCGGGCGCCGGTCACCTCGAGGGCGAACGCCACGTTCTCGGCGGCCGTGCGGTCGCGCAGCAGGCGAAAATCCTGAAATACGAAGCCGATCTTGCGCCGGAGCATTGCGATGTCGTGGGAGCGGAGCTGGCGGGTATCGTAGCCGTTGACCCGGACCTCGCCCTCCGTGGGGCGGTCCGCGACGTGGACCATCCGTAGCACGGATGTCTTGCCTGCGCCGCTGTGCCCGGTCAGGAACACGAACTCCCCCTTGGCGATCCGGAAGGTCACGCCGTTCAGGGCGTTTCCCACGCGCGGAAAGTGACGGGTCACGTCCTGGAAGCGGATCACCTTATGGCCGCCGGGCTCGCGCCCGTGATCAGGTAAGCCGCCAGCCGCACCGCCTCCCGCATCGAGTCGGCGTTCGCCACGCCTCGGCCGGCGATTTCCAGAGCTGTTCCGTGATCCGGCGATGTTCGGACGAAAGGCAGTCCCAGCGTGACGTTCACACCCGACCCGAAGCTCGCCGTCTTGAACGCCGCCATTCCGACGTCGTGATAGGGCGCGACGACCGCATCGAATTCGCCAGCCAGTGCACGAATGAACACCGTATCCGCCGGGATCGGTCCGACGACATCGAGGCCGCCGGCTTTCAGCGATCGGAGGGCGGGCTCGAAGATGCGCTCCTCCTCATCGCCGAACAGGCCCTGGTCCGAGGCGTGGGGGTTGAGGGCACAGAGGGCCAGCCGTGGGGCGGATAGCCCCCACCGTTCGCTCAGGCCGCGGGCAGCCAGCCGGGTGCGGGATTCCAGCAGATCCCGCGTAAGGGTCGTGGCGACCATCGCCAGGGGGATGTGGGTCGTGACCAGCACCACTCGAAGCGGTCCTCCCAGCCGGGTTCTTTCCGCCGCCATCAGCATGACCACCTCGGGAGCGCCGGTCAACGCCTGCAACATCTCCGTGTGGCCGGGGAAGGGATACCCCCCCGCAGCCAGCGCCACCTTGTCGATGGGTGCCGTAACGACGCCGTCCACCTCCCCGGCGAGGGCCAGTGCAATGGCCCGCTCGATCGCCGCTCCCGCCAGGCGTCCCGCCTCCTTTGCGGACCCGCCCGTCCAGTCGCCCACGACCAGGTCCGGCTTTAGGCCGGCGCCTGCCGGTCCCACCACCACCACAGCGGCCGGTGCGTCCACGATGGCCGCGGCAGTCACCTCGGGACCCACGCCGCGCGGATCCCCGAGCGTGACGGCCAGACGTGGCGTGGGCCGGGACACGAAATTCCTCGGACCCGCAGGGTCAGTAGCGGATGTCGACGTAGGTTCGGCGCCGCAGCTCACCCAGGACCTCCTCCATCAGCTTCTCCTGTTGGAGGTATCTCCGGATCTGCTCGCGGACGTCCTGGTCATCGAGCGTGTACTCCCCCGCGGGGGCCACGTTCGCGACCTTCACCACGGCGTACGACTCGCCGGTGCCCGGTAGACGGAACGGGCCAACCACGTCGCCCGTTCGGGCGCCTCGCAGCTGTGAGTTGTACGGCGCTGGTAGCGAGTCCTGAATGGCGGGACCGATCCGGCCCTGTTCCGAAGCGTCGTGGCGGACCGCACGTCGCAGGCTGTCGATCGCCGCACCGGCCCTCAGCGCCTCCGCTGCTTCCGTTGCGCGCTCCTGGGTTCGCGCCTGCTCGGCTGCGCTGACGTCCGGCCGGATAAGGATGTGTCGAACCTGTCGCTCCGCACCCCGCACCCGATCGACTTTGATGATGTGGAAGCCGAACGTCGTTTCCACGACCGGGCTGATCTCACCCTGCCGCAGCGCGAACGCCATGCGCTCGAACTCGGGAACCATCCGACCGCGACGGATCCAGCCCAGTTCGCCACCGCGCTCTCGGCTGCCGGGGTCCGCCGAATGCCGCCGGGCGGCCTGCGCGAAATCCTCTCCGTCCAGCAAGCGGTCCCGTAGCGATTCGGCTTCGGACCGCGCTTCGGCGAGTGCATCCTCCGCGGCCCGCGGCACGATCACCACCTGCTCGAACTCGATGCTCGCCGGCCGGGTCCCCAGCTCGCCGGCGCGCTGCTCGAAGAACGCCCGGATCTCGGCGTCCGTAACCGGCGGCGGACGTCGCTCACGTTGGATGGACCCCATGTACATCTGCCGGAGCCCGGTCCGCCGCATGCCCCGCTCCACCGTGCGTCGATACTGTTCCAGCGTCAGACCCTCCCGACCGAGGGCCTCCTCGAACGCGGCGCGGCCGCCGAACCTGCGATCCTGTTCGGCGATGGCCGCGTTCACCTGGGACTGCACGTCTTCCGGCGAGACGACGACGGAGTCCCGGATGGCCGCGTGCAAGATCAGCATCTCGTTCACCAGGCCATCCAGCTCCTGGCGCTTCAACCGGTCCAGTGCGTCTCCTTCGGTCGGCACCTGCTCGCCGTAGGCACGGCGGCGCTCGATCTGCTCCATCACCTCCGACTCGAGGATGACGCTGTCCCCCACGACGGCGATCACGCGATCCACCAGGTCCGCGTCCGACGCACCCTGCGCCAACAGGAGCCCCGGCGCCGAGATCAGGAGGGTCATGGCGGCGGCAAAACTCGACTTCATGCTATCCACTGTGCAGGGAACGTCGCGGGCCGGCTCGTTCCTGGCCGGCCCGCGTTCTTGTATACCCCCGCCACGCGGGAGTTCCTCCGGCGGGCCCGTGCTTCGCCGTCAGCTCTCATCGGGCGACGGGGCCGGTTCCGGCTCCGTCGGTATGGTCGGCGGAGGCGCCGGCGCCTCCCCGGGCAATGACGGGGCCGGCGCGGGTTCCTCGAGCCCTCGGGCTTCGCGCTCCTCTTCGAGCCTCTGGGCCACCGTGGGGAACGTGCGCTCGTGGATCTGCCATTCGACCTGCTGCCGCAGCGTGTACGGCAAGCTCCCCAGCGGCAGGAGGTTCTGGTCGCCCGAGATGATCCCCTCCATGAGCGAACGGACTCGCCGCTGCACGGCCTGCGTCCGATCCTCGTCCTCCTGGCCGGGTGCAAGCAGTCCAGCCTCGGTAGCCACCTCGATGATCTGCTCACGCACCAGGGCACGCACCGAGTCCCGCTCCGCCTGCGGAACGGTGATCCCCCGTCGGCGGGCGTCCTCGAGGACCATCTCGTTGGTCGCAACGTCTCGCAGCACCTCTTCCAGCTGCTCGTCCTGCGCCGCGGCGAACTGCGCCCGCTGCTGCGGGGGCAGCCGTCGGGCGAAGCCCATGAACTCGGCGGCCGTGAGCGACCCGCCCCGCCCGGTGACGAGGTCACGCGTGGCTGCCCGCGCCGGCAGTCTCGCGCCAGGTCG
>CAYXJH010000188.1:0-6482 GCA_964465415.1 uncultured Gemmatimonadaceae bacterium | reverse complement strand
TCTGAGCGGGCGGCGCCGGATCGGCCGCCGGGTCGGCGGGGCGATCGTCACCGGTGTCGCATGCGGCGAAGGCCACGACCGCGGCAACGGCGAAGGCGAGCAAACTCGGGTACCTGCAACGCATGATGCGTCTCCTCCTGTCGAATCGATTCCGGGGATGCATCCGCCGGGCGCGTGCGCCGGGGTGCCGCCGGCGAAGATAGACGGCCCCTGAAACAGCGTCAAGCGGACGGCGCACGCACATGCAAGGGCCGAGCCCGCCGCCGGGCCACTGGGGCGAGGGCGCCCCGATTCCTAACGCTCGATGTGAAGTAGTCCGGCCCGGGCGTGGGCCAGGAGGAAGCCCTCGGCGTCATCGACGGGCACGCCGACCCCGATCCGGACGCGCGCGCTCTCGGCCCAGCGGCGCATGAACTGCGCGACGCTTTCGTGCGAGCGTCCCGCCTGATCGCGCAACTGGCGGACGATGTCGAGCCACGAGCCCTCGAGCACGCAGCCGTCAGGCAGGCGCACACGATGGGCACCGCCCCCCGATCCGGTCGCCGATCGAACCTCGGCCGGGTCGTCCTGTCGCGCGCGCGCAGGCCATGGCTCGGGCTCGTCCCGCGCCGCGGCCTCGATCTCGGCCAGGATCTCATCGATCGGATCGATCTCGGTCTCCAGCTCCTCCAGCCTGCCTTCCCAGACCAGTAGCTCGGGATCCGACGGATCGAGACCGCCTACGGTCTTCTTCAGCTCCATGAGCCGCCAGACGGCGAGGGGGTCCCAATGCTGGGCGGGCGGAAGGACCGCGAAGGCGGCCAGGGCCGCCTCCCACTCACCCCGATCATGAAGCATGTGCGCCAGGTAGATGCGCGCCTCGTGATGGGCCGGGTTCAGGGCCAGCGCGTCGCGCAGGTGACGGAGGGCGCCCGCGTCATCCCCGATCCGATGCAACGTGTATCCGAGCGCGGCGATGACTTCGACATCTTCGGGGTCGACCGTGGTCGCGTGATCCAGGGCGGAGCGCGCTTCCTCGAAGCGCCCCTCCCGGTAGAGGGCGCGCCCCATGGCCAGCAGGAGCTCGGTATCCTCACCGGCGGGGCCGTGTCGGACCCTGTGGAAGAGATGCAGGGCGCGGACCGGGCGCCCCAGCCGGAGGAGCACCTCGCCCAGGCCGACCATGGCGTCATCGTGCTCGGGGTCCAGCACCAGTGCCTTCTCGAACGAATCCTTCGCCCACATGTACTCTTCCCGGGCGAGCCGCGTGTACGCCAGTCCTACGTAGAGCTCGACGGAGTGTGGGTACAGCCGGAGGCCATCCTTGAGCGTATCGAGCGCGGCATCGTAGTCGCCGCGGTCGTACTGCTTGTGCGCACGTTCATCATACTCCTCGGAGCTGAGGAACGGGGTTGGCATGAGCAGCGCCTCCGGGTCCGAGGTGTCTTTCGGAGATGGTTTCGGAAGGACCGCCGAAGCGGTCATCGCAAAGTAAACGATCGGCCGAGCAGGTGCCAGCCCCCGAACCGGGGCGTGGGCGCCGCCGCACGGGGCTACTCCTCCTCGTATCCGTAGATCGGCAGGTCCTCGACCGGCCGGTTGATGATGCCCCAGTCGAAGGGCAGACCTCGTACGTTCCTCTCACGCGGGGTGGCGTAGCGTTCGAACGGGCGACCGTATTTCCGGTTCAGATAGAAGTTGATCGCATTCATGACCGGGGCGGACGCGGCGGCGGCGCCACCGCGCCCGTAGTAGAGGAGCATTGTGGCGACGATCTCGGGCTCCTGCCCCGTCGGACCGCCCCAGCCGACGAACCAGGCATGATTCTCACCGTGAGGATTCTGCGCGGTGCCGGTCTTCCCGCCCACGTCCCAGTGGCCCACAGTGCTGAGTGCGGCGGTGCCGCCGGCGCGCATCACCATGCGCATCCCCTTGCGGATCTCGGCCAGCTCGCGCTCGGAGATATCATGGCGATCGGCGAGCTCCGGCGGCTCATCGGACTGGATCAGCCGGGGCCGGACCTGGTGCCCGTCGGGGCGGGCGAACGCGGTCACGGCCTGGGTCAGCTTGAGCGGTGTCATGATCACTGCGCCCTGCCCGATGGCAAGGGACATGATCTCCGACGGCTGGGGCGGATAGCCGAACCAGCGCTCGAACCATTCGGCATCGCGGGGGAAGGTCGAGGCGATCTCGGACTGGAGATCGACGCCTGCACGCGCGCCGAACCCGGCCCGGGTGCCCATGGCCATGAACCGCTGGAACCCCAGCCGGATCCCGACCTGGTAGAAGTACACGTTGCAGGATTGCCGGAGCGCGAGCGGCAGGTTCATGCGAACCCCGTGCGTGGTCCAGCAGCGGGCGTACCGTCCGGCGTAGCTCAATCCACCCCCGCACGCGATGGGCATGAACTCGTCGGCGGTGATCACGCCGGCCTCCAGCGCCATGGCAGCCATGGACATCTTGAACGTGGAACCGGGCGGTTGCGCGGCGCCCGCCGCGCGGTCGAGCAGGGGTTTGGTCGGGTCATCCTGCAGCTCCCGCCACACGGCGGAGCTGATGCCACCGGTGAAGAGGTTCGGGTCGTAGCTGGGGTTGCTGTAGAGGGCCAGCACGCCACCGGTCCGCGGATCCATGGCCACGAACGCGCCCTCGGCTCGCTCCATCCCGAGCGCCATCGCCGCTTCCTGGAGCAGGAACGCGCCGTAGCGCTGGAGATCCAGGTCCAGCCAGAGGTGGATGTCCTGGCCCGGGATCGCCGGGATACCCATGTTCTCCGGCAGCCAGCGCTTGATGCCGCCCCGAGCGTCCACCTCCAGATAGCGAACGCCGGGCTGGCCACCCAGGATCCGCTCGTACTGGCGCTCGATCCCGGCCTTGCCGATCCAGCGGCCCTGCCGGTAGTCGGCGAACTGAGGCTGCTGGAGCTCCTGCTGGCTGATCTCCGCCACATACCCGATCAGGTGGGCTACGGCGGCGCCCGCGGTATAGTACCGTTTGGGGTATTCGTGGATGAGCACGTGCGGGAAGTCGCGGCGGCGCTCCTCGAGCCGGGCCACCTGATCGTGCGAGGCATCGGTGACGACGGCCATGGGCTGGTTCGGCGACGCACGGAACCGGCGGAACGCCAGCTCGATCTCGAGATCCTCGATCCCGAGGATCGGCCGGAGCTCATCGACCTGCCGGCGTAGCGAGTCCAGGGGCGCGGGCATGAGCTGGATCTGGTATGCGACGCGGTTCTCGGCGACGACCCGGCCGTGCCGGTCGTAGATGGTGCCCCGGGGCGCGCGAACCGTTACCGGTCGCAGCATGTTCTCCCGGGCCACGGCTGCGAACTCCTCCGCCCGAACCACCTGGATCCGGGACAGGGAGTAGGCCAGCCCGATCACCGCGAGGCCGATGAATACCCGCGCCCATACCGCCCGCTTCTCGCGCGCCCACCGCGGGCTTTCCAGCCGACCCTTGTGCTGTACCATGCAATGCCTCGTCCTTGCCGATCACCCTGCTGGAAGTAAATCAAACGGCGAGGCAAGTGCCAGACCAGGGGCCATCGACCTCGAAGTGGCAACCGCGCCCAGGCCTCGACTAGCGGCCGACCGAGTGAAGACTGTAGCGATTCAGCTTGTCGTATAATGCGGCCCTGGAGATCCCGAGCTGCCGGGCCGCGTGGGATCGGTTCCCCACCGTCTGCTCCAGGACCCTGATGATGTGGCGGCGCTCGACCTCCTGTAACGTGAGGGCCGCCCGGTCCGGCAGGGCCGTCGCACCGCCCCGCATATCGGGGGGTAGGTGGTGGGGCCGCACTTCCTCGTCGTGGGGGTTCAGGATGAGGATGCGCTCGAGTAGGTTGCGCAGCTCCCGGATGTTGCCGGGCCATCGGTGCTGGAGCAACCGATCCAGGGCGTCGTCCGCGATGCGGATGGGGCCGCTCCCCACCTGCCGCCGGAGCTGCGCCAGCGTGCGGTACGCCAGGTCTACGATGTCCTCCGGCGAGCGCTCTCGCAGGGGGGGTAGCACGAGGGGGAGCACGGCCAGCCGGAAATAGAGATCCTGGCGGAACCGGCCGGACGCGACCAGTCCCTGGAGGTCCCGGTTCGTCGCCGTGATCACGCGGATGTCCGCGGTCAGCTCCCGGGTGCCACCGAGGCGGCGGAACCGGCGTGTCTCGATCACCTTGAGCAGCTTGGGCTGCAGCTCCGTGGCCAGGTCACCGATCTCGTCGAGGAACACCGTTCCGCCTTCGGCAACCTCGAGAAGCCCGCGTTTGCTGGTCTTGGCATCCGTGTGCGCCCCCTGCTCGTGACCGAACAGCTCCGAGTCGAGGAAAGTGGCGCTCAGCCCCGCGCAATTGATCTCGACGAACTGCGCGGCGGCCCTTGGCGACTGCTCGTGAATGCGGCGGGCGACCCAGCCCTTGCCCGTCCCCGTCTCTCCCTGCAACAGCACCGTCGCATCGCCACGGGCAAAGCTGTCGACCTGGTCGGCGATCCCTCGCATCCGTTCGGACCGCCCCAGCTCGCTACCGCCCGCCCCGCGGGTTTCGCCGGCGAGGAACCGGTTGCGCCGCTTGAGCCGCACCTTCTCCGCCGCCCTCTCCACCGCAGCGGCGAGGTGCTCGAGCTCGAACGGCTTGGTGAGAAAGTTCTCGGCACCGCAGCGCATGGTCTCGACCGCCATCTCCACATCCCCATGGCCCGTCAGCATGACAATGGCCACGTCCGCGTCCTGCTCTCTCAAGCGTTGCAGGACGGGAAGCCCGCTCGTGTCCGGCAGGTTCAGGTCGAGCAGCACGACGTCAGGCCGCTCGACCGCGAACTGCTCCAGCGCCCCGGCACCGGTGGATGCGCGGGAAACCGTCCACCCGCGACGCTCGAAGAACCGGGTGAGCAAGACGAGCAGGTTGCCATCGTCATCCACCAGCAGGATGGACGTGCTCATGGGGTTGGTTCGATCTTTATCACTGAACGACTCCCCGAGGGGTTCCCTGAGATCCTAGGGTCGGCTTCCACGGCACGACCTTTAGTCCCGGCGGAACCATCCCGTGCCACCCCCCTGCACAAAAAAAAAAAAACGCCGACACGGCTGTGTCGGCGCTGGACATACGACAGGGGCTCTGTTCAGCCCGTGCTGGAGCCCGATTCCGCCCACTCGGAGCTCGCCGAGTGCTGCTTCCCGTGGCGAATCACCGGCTTGCAATACCGCAGTCCGACCTGCTCGAGCTCCTGGAGCTCCTTGCGAGACAGGTCCGGATAACGCTCCTCGAGAAACTTCAGTGTATCGTCCATCCACTCCCGCTGTTGATCATCGCTGGCGTCGAGGACGCCACACCGGTTGATGTGGCTGAATAGCTCGTCGCGGGCCCTGTCGAGGGCCGTCCTTTCGTGCTTGCTCAATCGTTCCTCCCTATATTTCCATGCGATCATTCGCAATCCATGCACAACTACCCTGGGGGGTAGGTTTGGTGCCACGAGAATCTAGGCCCCGGCATCCATGAGGGAAACCCCGTCGCCGCTTCGGGACCCGGTTCGGCTGGAGATCTATCGGCATCTCCTGTCGGCGCTGACCGAGGAGATGGGAGCGACGCTGCGACGTTCCGCTTACTCGCCCAACATCAAGGAGCGTCGCGACTATTCCTGCGCCCTGTTCGATGTGGCAGGCCGGCCGGTGGCGATGGGCGATCACATGCCCGTTCACCTCGGCGCCATGCCCATGAGCGTGGCCGCGGCGCTGGGCGAGCTACGGCCGCTCGGGCCTGGAGACGTGGTTGCGCTCAACGACCCGTTTCGCGGGGGCACGCACCTCCCCGACATCACGCTGATCGCGCCGGTCCATGCGCCGGGCGCGGGAGCGGAGGACCCGATGGCATTCGTCGCCGCCCGTGCGCACCATGCCGACGTGGGCGGAATGGCGGCGGGGTCCATGCCTTTGGCGCGCGAGATCTTCCAGGAAGGTCTCCGCATTCCGCCTGTCCGCCTGGTGCGCGGGGGGTCGCGGGTGCCGGATGTCTGGCGGCTTGTACTGGCCAATGTCCGGACGCCCGTGGAGCGGGCGGGGGACCTGGACGCGCAGCTGGCTGCGTTGACCGCCGGCTCCCGGCGCCTGCTGGAGCTGGTGGAGCGGCGAGGCCGGGACGAGGTCGAGGCGGCCATGGCCGGCCTCCTGGGGCATGCCGACCGCGTGCTCAGGGCCGGCATCCGGGCGATTCCCGACGGTGTCTACGAGGCCGAGGACGCGGTGGAAGATGACGGGTTCGGAGATGACCCGCTTCCCATCCGGGTCCGGGTCCAGGTCAGTGGCGACGCGATCACCGCGGACTTTGCCGGCAGCGCTCCGCAGGCGGCGGGCGGTGTGAACGCGGTGGAGGCGATCACGACCTCGGCGGCTCGTTACGCCGTACGGGTGGTGGTCGAGCGCCTGCTGGGCCAGCCGTTGCCGGCGGGCGGCGGCGCCATGTCAGCCCTCACGGTCGTGGCCGTTACGGCCACGGCACTGGTCGGCGCCCTTTC
>CAYXJH010000187.1:0-6551 GCA_964465415.1 uncultured Gemmatimonadaceae bacterium | reverse complement strand
TACACTCTTTCCCTAGACGTGTGCTCTTCCGATTGGCGAGCCGCGCAGCGCGCCCGCCGGTCAGGCCGGACGGCGATCGGACGTCGCCCTCCAGGCCTTCCTCGATCGCCGCGGTCATGACGCGGAGCGTGCGCCGGATCCGGTCTCGGATCTCTGCCTCGGTGCGGCCGCTCTCGGCCATCTCCGCGCGCAGAACCACCATGGGCAATGGGAGGTCCTGCTCGACGGCTTCCGCCAGCAATGCGGCGATGGATCTGTGCATGGTTCGTTCATCACCTGCGGTTGGTGACCCGGGCCAGGACCTCACGAACCCGCTGCAGGATCTCGGCCGGACCCTCCGGCTTGAAGATAACCTCGTCGCAGCCCAGCTCCAGCGCCTTCGACATGATCTCGGGGGTCGCGCCGGCGGTCACTGCGATGACCGGCAGCCCGCGGGTCGAGGGATCGGCGCGCACGCGTCGGAGAAGCTCGAAGCCGTCGACGCCGGGCAGGTAGATGTCCAGCAGGACGACATCGGGAGTCTGTCGGGCCATGGCGCCCTGCGCCTCCGCCACGGACTCGGCCTCGATCACGTCGAAGCCGCCATGGCGCAGGATGGTGCCGAGGATGTCCCGGCTCGTTGGGCTGTCGTCGACGACCAGCGCGGTGAGGGGCATGGCGTGCGTTCGGGGTTCTCGGGCGCCCAGCTGCTGTGCAAGATGAAGGCCGCATGGGCCGATGGGTCCGCCCTCTGGACCGGTACGTGCAACGGCGCTCGGCCAGGCACCGAACCTCAGGAGGCACCGAATGTCACGTGTAGAAACCCGCCTTGCGCCGGCGGCCGTCGCGCGAGCGGTGTTGATCACCCTCGGCCTGATCGCCCTGGCGATCCTGCTTTGGGCCGGGCGGAACGTGATGTTCGTGCTGTTCTTCGGCGTGCTGGTGGGCGTGTTCATCACGGTCTTCACCGATCGGCTGGTGGGGATGGGCGTGCCGCGAATCCTCGGCGTGATGCTGGTCCTGCTGGGCACGGGCACCCTGTTGTTCGCATTCTCGATCCTGCTCTGGCCAACGGTACGGGACCAGCTCGCGCTGCTGGGTCGGGATCTCCCCCAGGCCGCGGACGATGTCGGCCGGTGGCTGGAGACGCAGTACGGGGAGGTGACTGGCCGAGTAGGTCAACCGGATGCGGACCTCGAGGAGGAGGTTCGTCAGACCCTCTCCGGGCAGGTCGGGGTCGTGATCGGCGGGGCGATCCCCATCATCAATACCGCGGTCGGGGCCATCGCAGGGGTCCTGGTGGTGCTGGTGATCGGCATCTACACGGCGGTCAACCCCGGGCTGTACCGTCGGGGCACGGAGCGGCTGGTGCCCCCGGCACACCGCCCACGCGTAGCCGAAGCCATGGACCGTACCGGTCACTCCCTCCGTCGCTGGATGATCGGGACGCTCATCAACATGGTGGTCGTGGGGGTCGTGACCGGCGTTGGGCTCTGGCTGCTGGGAATCCCGGCGGCCATCGCGCTGGGTGTGATCGCGGGGATCCTGGAGTTCATACCCATCATCGGTCCCATCATCGCCGCCGTGCCGGCCATATTCGTCGCACTGACCGTGTCGCCGATGACCGCGCTCTGGGTCACGATCTTCTACATCGTCATCCAGCAGCTGGAGAGCAACGTGCTGACGCCGGTCGTGATGCGGGGGACGGTGCGGCTACCGCCCGCGCTCACGGTCCTGTTCCAGTCGCTGATGGCCGTCATCTTCGGATTTCTGGGCCTGCTGCTGGCTGTGCCGATCCTGGCCGTGGTGCTGGTCCTCGTGAAGACCCTCTACGTCGAGCCAATGGAAGAAGCGACGGCGGCCACGGCGACTCCCTAGAAGGGGGGCGGGGGCGTCCACGCAGGCAGAAGCGATGTTCTTTTCAGGAATCTCCCTACAGCCGAGACCCTCGTGCAGGCCTATCCTTGGTAACGGGGAGGTTCCTGTCCGCCGCGTCCGGTTACCGAGGGAACGGCCGAGCGATCACGGCTGGATCCTGGTCGACCCGTGGGGGTATTCCGAGTTCGACCCCAGCCCGGGTCCCTCAGCACCGACAGGCGACAGTTGTCCAGCCCCCGATCGGGGCGATCGGCCGATGTCCAGGTCGTGCGCCCGTCGTGTGTCCAACAACCTCAGACGAACATGATAGCGCGTGAACTGCTCACCCGATTCGCCGGAGCCCTCGCCCTCGTGGCTGCCGCCGGGTGCACGACTGCCCCGGTCATGAGCGCGGATACGAGCTCGCCCGCCGCCACGGCGGCCGACCTGGAGAACCCGCTGCTGGCCGAGTGGACCGGGGGGTACGGCGGTGTGCCGCCCTTCGAGCAGGTCGAGGTCCGGTACTTCGAGCCGGCGCTGGAAGCGGCCATGGCGGAGAACCTGGCGGAGATCGACCGGATCGCCGAGGATCCCGCGCCGCCGACGTTCGACAATACGATCGCCGCTCTGGAACGCGCGGGCCAAACGCTGGACCGCGTAACCACGATCTACGGGATTTGGGGCGCCAACATGAGCTCGCCGGAATTCCAGGCGGTGCAGCGCGTGATGGCACCCAGGCTGGCGGCGTTGTCGGACCGGATCACCCAGAACGAAGCGCTATTCCGCAGGATCGAGGCAGTCTACCAGGCCAGGGAGCAGGGACAGCTGAATCCCGAGCAGCAGCGGCTGACCTGGCTGTACTTCACGAATTTCACTCGCGCGGGCGCTCGCCTCGTTGGGGCCGACAAGGAGAGGCTGTCGGCGATCAACCAGCGCCTCGCAGAGCTGTTCACGAGCTTCAACCAGAACGTGCTCGCCGACGAGACCAGCCAGTATCTGGTCCTGGAACGGGACGCCGATCTGACCGGGCTGCCCATGTCGGTCCGCGATGCCGCGTCGGCCGAGGCCGAGGCGAAGGGGATGCCGGGGAAGTGGGTCATCACGAACACGCGGTCGTCGATGGAGCCGTTCCTGACCTACGCAGAGCGCCGCGATCTGCGGGAGCGGGCGTGGCGCTTGTGGATCGGCCGTGGCGACATGGGCGGCGAGCACGACAACAACGCGATCATCACGGAGATCCTGCGACTGCGGGCGGAGCGGGCGGCGCTGCTGGGGTATGAGACCCACGCGCACTGGCGCCTGGAGAACACGATGGCCGGGACGCCGGCCCAAGCGATGGAGTTGATGGAGGCGGTGTGGACGCCGGCCGTGGCGCGCGTCCGCGAGGAGGTTGGCGACATGACTGCGCTTGCCCGGGCCGAAGGCGCCGACATCACGATCGAGCCCTGGGACTATCGATACTTCGCGGAGAAGGTCCGCAAGGACCGCTACGACCTGGACCAGGATGAGGTCAAGGCCTACCTGCAGCTGGACAGGCTGGTGGAGGGGATGTTCTGGGTCGCCGGCGAGCTGTTCGACTTCGCGTTCACTCCCGTGTCCGACGTGCCTGTCTTCCACCCCGATGTCCGGGTCTGGGAGGTCACAGCCGGAGCGGATGGGCGCCACGTCGGGCTGTTCTATTTCGACCCGTTCGCCCGGGACGGCAAGCGGTCGGGTGCATGGATGAACGCGTACCGGCGGCAGCACCGGTTCGACCGCGACGTCACGACGCTGGTCTCCAACAACTCGAACTTCGTGAAGGGTCGTCCCGGTGAGCCCGTCCTCATTTCATGGGACGATGCCGAGACGCTGTTCCACGAGTTCGGTCACGCCCTGCACGGCCTGGCCTCGCACGTCGCCTACCCATCGCTCGCGGGGACGGCGGTCCCCCGTGACTATGTGGAGTTCCCGTCCCAGCTGCTCGAGCACTGGCTCGCCACGCCGGAGGTCTTGCAAACGTTCGCCGTCCATTACCGGACCGGGGCGCCGATACCCCAGGCGCTGGTCGATCGGATCGAACAGGCGTCCACCTTCAACCAGGGCTTTGCCACCACCGAGTTCCTGGCCAGTGGCTTGATGGACATGAAGCTGCACCTGGCGGGGGATCGGCCCATTGACCCCGCGTCATTCGAGCAGGAGACGCTGACAGCCCTGGGGTTGCCGAGGGAGATCGTCATGCGGCACCGGACCCCGCACTTCGGCCACGTTTTCGGGGGTGACGGCTATTCTGCCGGGTACTACAGCTACCTGTGGTCGGACGTCCTCACTGCCGATGCGTTCAGCGCCTTCACCGAGGCCGGCGGTCCGTACGACCGCGAGGTGGCCGCCCGGCTACGGAAGCACGTGTTCTCCGTGGGCAATACGGTGGATCCCGCGGAGGGATATCGTTCGTTCCGCGGCAGGGATGCCAGGATCGATGCGCTGATGGCGAAGCGAGGGTTCGCCCCGGATCACCGGGTGGCCGACGACTGATCTTCCGACCTGCCGTAAAGCTGGCTCCAGGCCGTCTCGAACTCGTTGCCGGGAGCCCAGCGGGGCTGGTCGTCGGCATTGGCGATGCGCAGGGCCACTTCGTACAGGACGCGGATGTCCCGCTCCAGTCCGGTCAGGTCCCACTCCGGGTGGATGCGGTCGCTGACCTGGTGGTAGTGCTGGAGTCGGAACGCGGCGGGGTCGAAGCCCAGCTCCTCCACGTAGTCCCTCCCGGCCTGCAGGTAGAGGGCCGGAATGCCGGCCTTGGCAAAGCTGACCTGGTCGGACCGGTAGAAGCTGCCGGCCGCAGGGTTGGGATCGTCCTCGGGGCGCAGGCCGTGTTCCCTGACCACGTCGGCGAACGCGTCGCCGAGCGTGCTCATCTCGAGGCCGATGGCGGCCACGTCATGGGTCAAACCGAAGGGTTGAGGGGAGTCCACGTTGAAATTGGCCACGATACGGTTACGTGCGACCGGCGGATCCGCCACGAACGCCCCGCTTCCGAGCAGTCCGCCCTCTTCGGCGGTCACCGAGACGAACATGACGGATCGCCGCGGGGCGGGCTGCGTCGTCGCGAACGCTTCCGCCGCCGCGATCATGGCCGCGACCCCAAGGGCGTTGTCCAGCGCGCCATTATAGATCTTGTCATCGCCCGGGAGGTCGGCGTTCATGCCCAGGTGGTCATGGTGGGCGGTGAAGACGATGAACTCGTCAGCCAGCGCAGGGTCGCTGCCCCGGATCATTCCAGCCACATTGTGGGCCTGGACCCGCTCGAATTCGGTCTCGATCCGGGCGTCGACGCGGAAGCCGGTGTCCACGGGCCGGAAGTCCCGTCGCGCGGCCATTGCGAAGAGCCCGGCCAGGTCGGTGCCGACGCCGGCGGCGACCTGCTCGGACCGGGTCGAGTCCATCCAGGCCAGCATGGGGACGCTGTAGTCACGCTGCCAGATCTGCCGCGAGCCGGTGTTGCCGATCACGCTGAAGCCGTAGCTGGCGGACTCGTCGGTATGGATCACGATCGCACCGGCGGCCCCGTGTTTCTGCGCCTGCTCGAACTTGTAGGTCCAGCGCCCGTAATAGGTGCGGATCGGACCGCCGAACAGCTCCTCCCCATCCTCGACCACGGGCGGGTCATCGTTCAGGAACAGGAGCACCTTGCCGCGCACATCCTCTCCCTTGAAGTCGTCCCAGTCGTGCTCCGGCGCCTCCACGCCGTAGCCGACGAACACTACGGGCACGTCCCGCAGCTCCACCACCGGCTCCTCGGACGTGGACCAGAATGTGAAATCCTGGTCCTGCGTCAGCTCGAGCGCACCGTCCGGACCCGTGAGCGTGATGGACGAGCGGTCCGCAGCCTTCGTCATCCCAAGCAGCTCGACCGGGAGGCGGAAGCCCCCGGCTACCGGCTCCAGCCCGGTCTGCCGGAACCGATCCTCGATGTACGCGATGGCCCGCGCCTCGCCCGGCGTGCCGGGGGCCCTGCCCTCCATGCTGTCGGCGGACAGCACTTCCACATCCGTCATGATGCCATCGGCGGTGATACGCTCGGCCGGTTCCGGCGGGGCGCAAGCGCCAGCCGCCAGGACTGTGGCGGCGATCGTGACCTTCAGAAGTCGTGTGCTCATTTTCTCGATCGTGGGTTCAGACGTCAGAGGCCCGACGGGTCGAGGGCCGTGTCCAGGACCTTGCGGAAGAACTCGGTGGGAAGCGCTCCGCTCATGGGCGCGCCGTTGATGAGGAACGTCGGTGTGCCGCGGACCATCCATTCACTGGCCGCCTGGTTGTTCGCCTCGATCGCGGCGGCGGTAGCGGGTTGGCGGATACAGGCCTGGATGCGATCGCCGTCCAGGCCGGCTTCCGAGAGCCAGGCCGTCATCCGCTCCATGGCGTCCGCTCCCCGAAGCGCCGTCTGGTTCCGGTAAAGCACCTCGTGGGCACGCCAGAATCCCGCCTCACCGGCGGCCCGGCCGGCGCATTCCGCCGCGGCCCCCATCAGCGCGCCGCCCGCGAAGCCGAAGCTCACGGGCACGTACCGCCAGCGGACCAGGCCGGTCTCGATGTACTCGTCGTGGAGCTCGGGGAAGGTGCTGAGGGCGAAGCGCGCGCAGTACGGGCAGCCGAAATCGCTGAACTCGACCACCACCACCGGAGCGTCGCTCGAACCCAGGGTATAACGGAAGAGCGTCGTGTAGGGAAAGAGTGTA
>CAYXJH010000186.1:3463-6604 GCA_964465415.1 uncultured Gemmatimonadaceae bacterium | reverse complement strand
TACACTCTTTCCCACACGACGCTCTTCCGTTGGCAGCGCCGTGGCCGGCGCGCTGGTCGGAGGGCTGTTGCTAGGGGCGGTCGCGGCCGGAACCGATGAGCCGGCCACTGCCGCCACGGCTGGGGCGGGGGCCGATTGTCCCTATTCCGCGCTCTGGCTGGAAGTGGTTCTTTCGGACCGCCGGTTGCACGTGTTCGATGGCGACGACCGGATCGACACCCACCCCGTGGCCGTCGGCCAGCCGGGTCACGAGACGCCCACCGGCGAGTTCGAGTTCACCATGGTGACCTGGAACCCGGACTGGATCCCGCCCGACAGCGAATGGGCTGAGGACGCCGAGCCGAAAGACCCGGGCGAGGAAGGGAATCCGATGGGACGGGCGAAGATTCTCTGGAACCCGCCCTATTACACGGTCCACGGCACCAACGACGAGCCGTCGCTGGGCCAGGCCGAATCCCACGGCTCGATCCGCGTTTCGAACCCGACCGTCCGCGAGCTGGGCGAGCTGGTGATGGAGTGCGGTGGCGCGCCGCGCAGTACGGCGTGGTACCAGGACACCTGGGACTCTCCTACGGACAAGCGGGAGGTGGGCCTGTCCGATCCCATCCCGCTGGTGGTCCGGGACTGACCGGGCCATGGCCGGTGCCTTGTCCCTGACCGAGGCCACCGAGGTGGGGGATGTGCTGCGAAGGATCGCGCTGAGCGCGGCCCGGATCGATCGGGGTGAGTCCAGCTACGTCGAGAGGGTGGATCGGGACTCCGATGCCGTCGAGGTCGTGGCCGGCGCGGGACAGGCGGCGCCCGACGTGGGCGTCCGCGTCCCGTACCCCGGGTCCCTCACCCACGAAGCCGCCGCGTCGGGCAACCCCGAGGGAGAGGGGTCCACATTCACCCTGTGGTTACCGGCCGGGAACCACAGATAGCACGATGAACGAACGGGACCCCGTGTCGGGGTCCCGCTCTCGTTCCTTCTACCGGCTCCGAATGCCTTCGATCAGGCGCCCGGCTGCTCGGCCTGGTGCTCCTCCAGCATCTGCTCGAATTCGAGGCGAAGCTCCTCGTCCTCGTTCAGACGCGTAACGACGGCCTCGTACTCCTCCACCGTCACTTCAGCCTCGGTCAGAAGAGCGGCGATCCGCTCCTGCGCCGACGCCTGGATGGCCTGCGCCTCCTCCGGCGTCTCCACCGTCGTCATCTCGACCTGCGCAGCCTGCGCGATCTCCATCACCGCCGGGTACACCTCCACGAACCGCTCCAGCAGCTCCGAATTCACCTCGATCTGCTCGTGCTCATGCACGGTCGGCTCCTGCGGTACCTCCTGGGGCACGGGCTCCTGCGGCACCGGCTCCTGCGCCGCGACATCCGCCGCGCTCACGAAACCAAGACCTGCCACCAGCATCAACGCGCCCGTCAGTCGGCCATACCTCATTGTCACTCCTCGCTCGTTGTACATACTGCGCCGGCATCACGCCGGTCGCCGTCGACCCACCTCAAGGCAGCGCGCGTGCCAGAGCCGTCGATCCCGGCCGAAACCGGGCGTCCCGGCCCTGTGCTCATGCCCCGTACGGCGCGCCGTTCCGCGGAATCCGAGGAATCTTCCCCGCCCCGTTCCCGGACCGCCCCGCCCATGGAAACGGTCCGTTGGCCGCGGCTCGGATTTCCGTTAGTTTGTATAGAAATGACACATGAGACACCATGGTACCGACCGCGTGTGGGGGTCCGAGCGCTCTTCGCCGCGGCCGTGCTCGGGCCGCTGGCGGTTTTGGGCGTAGGCACGATGTACGTGGGCGGTGTGGTGGTGGAGCGGGCGGTGCAGCAGCGTCTGGAAGATGACGTGGCGCTGGTGGCGCAGGCGATCCAGGTCCCGTTGAGCCGGGCGTTGGCGGAGGGTCGTGCGGAGCAGCTGTACGAAGCGCTGGAATCGGCGTTCCAGATCCGCCGGTTGTACGGTGCATCGGTCTACGACGCGACGGGTCAGGTGGTGGCGCAGGTCGGCATGGGTGGGTGGGGTGGTGGGGAGGATGTGCGGCCGGGCGCGGGCCGGGGGCTGGAGACGGAGGGGGAGGGGGTGTACGGGGAGGCGGGCGGTCGGCGGGTATACTCGTATTTCGTTCCGTTGACGAGTCCCGGCGGACGGATCGAGGGGATGGTGCAGGTGACGCGTCGGCACAGCGACATCGAGGAGACGGTGCGCCGGGTTCGCCTGCAGGTGGCGGGTGTGTTCGGGGTGGTGTGGGTGCTGACGGCGGTGCTGGTCCTGGCGACGTACCACGGCGCCATCGGGCGGCACATTCGTCGGTTGTCGAAGGCGATGGCGGGGGTGGAGCGGGGTCGACGGGATGGTCTGGTGGAGGAGCGGGGCCCACGGGAGATGGCGGAGATGGCCGGGTCGTTCAACCGGATGGTGCTGGGCGTACGCGGCGCGGAACAGGAGGTGGAGGCGCGGCGACGTCGCGAGGCGGACCTGCAGGACCAGCTGCGGCGGAGCGAGAAGCTGGCGGCGATCGGGCGCCTTGCGGGCGGGGTCGCCCATGAGCTGGGCACGCCGTTGGCCGTAGTGGACGGGGTGGCGCAGCGTCTTGCGCGCGGCGGCGATCCGGACGGAGTGGCGGCGTCGATCCGCGGGGAGGTGCGGCGCATGGAGCGTATCGTCCGGCAGCTGCTGGAGTTCGGCTCCCGGGAGTCCGGCGATCGCCAGGAGGTGAGCGCGGGGCCGGTGATGGTGTCGGCGGCGGGCGCGGTCCGGGATGAGGCGGTAGCCCGGCGCGTGGAGCTGAGGATCGTGGAGCCTCCGGCGCCGGTGCGATTGCTCGCGGACGGTCGTCGCCTGGAGTCTGCGCTCGTGCACCTCATGCGCAACGCCATCCAGGCGGCGCATGACGGCGGGCAGGTGAGGGTGTGGGCGGAGTCGCTGCCCGGCCGACGCGTCCGGTTCGTGGTGGACGATGATGGCGCCGGGGTCCCGGACCCGGTTCGGACCCGGTTGTTCGAGCCATTCTTCACGACGAAGCGGACCGGTGAGGGCTCCGGGCTTGGTTTGGCCGTGGTCCATGCGGTGGCGGAGGAGCATGGTGGTGCGGTGGAGGTGGGCCCATCGCCGTTGGGGGGCGCGCGCTTCTCGCTGGTAGTTCGGGCCGGGGG
>CAYXJH010000186.1:0-3363 GCA_964465415.1 uncultured Gemmatimonadaceae bacterium | reverse complement strand
GGCCGGGGGTGGCGATGGCTGAGAACGCTGGCCGCGTGCTCATCGTGGAGGATGACGATGCGCTCCGCAACCTCCTGGTGACGGAGACCCAGGACCGGGGGCTGGACGCGCGGGGCGCCGCGTCCGCGGAGGAAGCCCGGGCGGTCCTCCCGGAGTGGCGGGCGGACGTGGTCGTGACCGACATCCAGCTACCGGGCGAGGCGGGGACGGACCTGCTCCGGTGGGGATCGACGCTCGAGGGAGGTCCCGACTTCGTGATGATCACGGCGTTCGGGAGCGTGCGTGAGGCGGTGGAGTGTCTGCACGCGGGCGCTGCGGACTTCCTCACGAAGCCGCTGGACCTGGACCACCTGGCGGCGGCGCTAGAGCGTGTGCTCGAGGTTCGCGGGCTGCGGCGCCAGGTCGAGGAGTACCGTCAGGCGCTGGGGCAGGCGGAGTTCCGCGGGATGGTTGGCCGGTGCGAGGGGATGCGGGACCTGTTCGGCCGGATCCGGCGCATCGCGGAGGCGGACGGCCCGGTTCTGGTCGTCGGCGAGAGCGGGACGGGAAAGGAGCTGGTCGCGCGGGCGATCCACGAGGAGAGCCATCAGTCCGGCGGCCGCTTCGTGGCGGTGAACTGCGCCGGAATCCCCGAGCACCTGCTCGAGAGCGAGTTCTTCGGCCATATCGAAGGCGCGTTCACCGGCGCGCGTCGGGCGCGGCGCGGGCTGTTCGAGGAGGCGGATGCGGGCACGTTGATGCTGGACGAGATCGGCGAAATGCCCCAGGGTCTCCAGGCGAAGCTCCTGCGGGTGCTGCAGGACGGCCGGGTCCGGCCGGTCGGCAGCAACCGGGAGCGCGAGGTGGACGTGCGGATCGTCGCGTCCACCAACCGGGACCTGGAGGAGGACGTCCGGTCCGGCCGGTTCCGCGAGGACCTCTACTTCCGCCTCGAGACGTTCACCCTCGCCGTGCCGCCCCTCCGCCGGCGGGGAGAGGATGTGGACCTGCTGCTCGCCCACTTCCTGGCCCTGCACGCGCTCCGCGCCGGCAAGGAGCTGGACGGGTTCTCCCCCGCCGCGATGCGCAGGCTCAAACAGTACCCGTTCCCCGGCAACGTCCGAGAGCTACGGAACGTGGTGGAGCGGGCGGTCACGTTCGCAACCGGCCGACTGGTGGACGAGGAGGCGCTGCCGGACCGCGTGCGGCTCTACCGTGGGGCCGCGCCCGACGAGCGCGCACCGCTTCCCGAATCCGTCCTGCGCCCGGACGACGACGTCCTCCCGTCCCTGCGCGACGTGGAGCGGCGGTACATCCAGCACGTGCTGGAACGCGTCGACGGCAACAAGCGGCGGGCGGCGGCGCTCCTGGGCATCGCCCGTCGCACGCTGTACCGCCGGCTGGAGGGCGAGGACGGCGACGAGGAGCACGCCGACGGGGACACTAACGACTGACGGTCACCTGCCGGGCGTCCCGTCTCGGCCGCCTTCCCGCGCCTTCCACCAGCCGCCCGCCACGGACGGTGGCGCCGATCACCAGCGCGGCGCTGATCAGCACCAGGTTCTTGACGATGTACTGCCCCTCCAGCGTGAGGCCGTAGGGGAAGACGGAAAAAACGCGCTCCGGTAGCAGCAGGATCGGGGAGAGCGTACCGGGCATCTGGAGGAAGAGCAGCAGAATGGTGATCCGGAGCGCCCGCCCCGTGAGGAACCCGAGACCGATGGCCACCTCCCAGATCCCCAGGATCACCATGAACGTGTGACCCGGGAGGAAGGGGACGGTGGCCAGCACCAGGTCCTCGGCGGGGCTGAGCCCGGGAACCAGCTTGAGCGCGCCGAACCAGACGAAGACGATCCCCAGCGCCACGCGCAGGATCGGGATCCCCGCGCGCGCCATCCAGTGGGTGATGCGGGTGTCGGCGGCGTCGAACCGCCGCCATAAGAACGCCATATCCATGTGAACCTCGATCTACTCGATATTCGACGCTGCGCCTGACGGCTTGCCGACGGATTGGAATATCGTGAAGGTGCTCGGAAGGAGCGAGGGGGGCACCGAGGCGGGCAAACCCGGGGGGCGATACGGTGGCAAAATACACTCACGCGACCGGTCGAAGTCGATGTCGATGTCGATGTCGAAGTCGAAGTCGAAGTCGAAGTCGAAGTCGAAGTCGAAGTCGAAGTCGCCCGTGTTGACGCTGCCGATCCCTCGCGCTAGATGAACGCTGGCCGGACCCGGACGGGATGGCCCTGAACAGACACGGGAAAAAACCGCATCATGCGTATTGTCGAGTGTGTGCCGAACTTCTCCGAAGGCCGCGATCCGGCCATCATCGAAGCCATTGCGGACGCCGTGCGCCAGTCGCCGGGGGTCAGCCTGTTGGACGTGGATCCAGGGGCGTCGACGAACCGCACGGTGGTGACGTTCGTCGGCGAGCCGGACGACGTGGTGGAGGCGGCTCTCCGGGCGGCCCGGACGGCGTGCGACCTGATCGACATGCGCACCCACTCCGGAGAGCATCCGCGCATGGGCGCCGTGGACGTGGTGCCGTTCATCCCGGTATCGGGCGTGACCATGGCGGAGTGTGTCGAGCTGTCCCGCCGCTTCGGCCAGCGCATGGGCGAGGAGCTGGGCGTCCCGGTCTATCTCTACGAGGAGGCGCAGCCGAACGCCGACCGGAAGGCCATGCGGCAGATCCGGACCGGCGAGTACGAGGGGCTGGCCGAGAAGATCACGCGGCCGGAGTGGAAGCCCGACTTCGGGCCGGCCGAGTTCAATGCCCGGTCCGGTGCCACGGTCACGGGCGCCCGGTTCTTCCTCATCGCGTACAACGTCAACATCCTGGGGACGAAGAACCAGGCGCACCGCCTGGCCCTCAACGTCCGCGAGCAGGGCCGGACCGTGAAGGATGCGGAGGGCAGGACGGTCGAGCAGCCCGGTCGCTTCAAGGCGGTGAAGGGGCTCGGTTGGGAGCTGGAGGAGCACGCCATCGCCCAGGTCTCCATGAACCTGGACAACTACCGGATCGCTCCCATGCACGAGGTCTTCGAGGCCATCCGCAGCGACGCGCGCGAGCTGAACGTGGGCGTCGCCGGCAGCGAGATCGTCGGGCTGGTCCCCCTCGAGGCCATTCTCATGGCGGCCGATTACTACATCCAGAAGGAGAACCTCTTCATCCTCGACGAGCGCCAGAAGGTTCGCCTCGCCGTCGATCGCCTGGGCCTCTCCTCGATCCAGCCTTTCCGACCCCATGAGAAGATCGTCGAGTACATGGTGGCCGGCGACACCGACGGCCCGCTCATCCGGAAGACCGTACGAGGCTTCGTCGAGGCCGTCGCCGCGCGCACCGCGGCACCGGGGGGCGGCTCCGTCGCCGCCCTCATGGCC
>CAYXJH010000185.1:0-6607 GCA_964465415.1 uncultured Gemmatimonadaceae bacterium | reverse complement strand
ACCACCGGCGGAGGCGCCACTCCCATCAGCATGTTGAGACCAGCCTGGAAGTAGGGCTCGTGCACCCACCTTGACAAGGGGTCCTCACGCTCGTACGCCGTATTCACCAGCGGGGAGCCCCACATCCGATTGCCGAGCTCCAGCCGGATGCCGAAGTTCCGCGCCAGACGCAGATCGGTGCCGATCGCGCCCAGGAACATCAGCTCCGTGGTTTCCGTGACCGCGTACGACTGGCCGTCCACGCCGAACCAGAGGCCGACCAGGTCGTTGTCAGGATCCGTCGGATCCAGCTCGATGTCCCCCGCGGGATTCACGAACTTGGCCCCGGCACCCAACGCGATGAACGGCATCGCATCCGCGCCCATGAACGAAGCCGGGCCGAACGGGCGGAACATCAGGTCTCCGCTCGCACTCCACAGGTTCACGTTGCTGACCAGCTGACCTTCATCGGGATTGAACAACCCGCCTCGATTGATCGGCCGGTCCGTGTATGTGCCGTTCGCACGAATCCCGATGGAAGGAGTCATCCAATAGGTGGCTTGCGCGCCCGCAAGCCAGCCCGGCTCGAACCGAACGTCCTCGATCATGCCGGTATACACGGACGCGCCGACGGTCACCCCCAGGTCGAACCGGTAGTCCGGGTAGACCTGGGCGTCCGCGTCCGCGGGCCCGTACAGCCCGACCACCGCCACTGCCAGGGCGGCTAACATCGTACGCTTCATCATGTGCGGTCTCCTTGAGGGTAGTAAGGATTCCATTTGTTCTCACTACTGTGGTCCGGCCTCCCGCTCGGGCGACCGGACGTGGACCGTGCAGGAATCACACCAGCCGCCCCCACCCAGCGGTGCCGCCGTGTCCGCTGCGCCAGTTTGCAATCCCGGTGCCATTAGAGCAAGGGGCCGCAGCCACCATGAGGAAATTGGATGCATAATCCCCCCGCTCTTTTTCGAATGTCGCGGGGCACGTGCCGAATGACCCGCGCCATCGAGGGAAAAGGATGGGGAGAGACTAAGGGAATCCGCCGGCCGGACCGTCCCGGAACCGACGTCGGCCGCCGGCCGGTCAATCGACGCGGAGGCTTCGTTCCGTGCTCTCGTTGGTGGCGACGCCGTCGCGATCCTTCACGGCCGCGAGCCCCGCGCCGTGCGCCGGCAGAATATCATCCGCAATGCGCGCGAGGGTGATGTAGTAGACGACTTCGGCGATCGCATCGCGGACGTCCAGGGCATCGAGGTAGAGCTCGACGGCCTGGCGCTCGTTCATCTCGCTGTCGAGGAACTCGACGAAGTGGAGCGCGTTGTCCACGTGGGTATGAATGAGCGCGACTTCGGTGCGCGCCGCCACGAATTCGATCCTGCGCCGAAGCTCTTCATTGACGCGACCCCGCAGGCGCTGCCGGAAATGCCAGAAGAACGACCGGCCGGAGTCTTCGTCCGTGTCCGGGTCGTCGGTGGGTCGAGAGCGAGTGGCATCGGGCCACGCCGAGCTACGATCCGCCTTCTTCTCCCCCAGGATGGCGAGTGCGCGGGTTCCGATATTCCGGGCCTCGTCCTCGTCGAGCCTGAGCAGGCGGGCGTAGATATCCAGCGCGTCGGTGAACGTGACGTCCCGATTGACGAGTGCGATGAGGTCCAGCGCGTGGTCGACGTGGGTGGAAAGCAGCTTCTCCTGCCCGACTGCGACTGCGAGCTCGACGCGCTTTCGCGCGGCTTGCGAGAGACCCTTCCAGGACACGGCGACGCTCCCCGTTCGGTGTTGAATCGCGACTGGCTCCACCAGCGCGGCGCCGTGCTGGGGTGCAAAATCTGTTCCCTGTCCGGCGGTCGCGCCGCGGGCGAAACGCCCCGGAGCACGGGGCGTGATAAGGGTTCCCCGGGCACGGGCCCGCTGATATCTTCCGCGCCATGCTCGACGAAATCATCGCTCGTCTGGAAGACGAGGTGGCGCGCCTGCAGCACGAGTTGACCGTGGACCTGCCCGACCGGATCCGGGCGGCGGTGGAGCTCGGGGACCTGCGTGAGAACGCGGACTACAAGTCGGCGCTGGAGCGACAACAGTTCGTCCAGGCCCGACTGAACCAGCTGACGGCGCGGTTGCGGGAGCTGTCGAACATCGACGTGAAGGCCATTCCCCGAGACCGCGCCGGATTCGGCAGCTGGCTGCGTGTGCAGGATGTGGCGTCGGGCGAGGAGCACGAGTACACGATCGTGGCCGGAGACTTCATGGACCTGGACGCGGGCCATATCTCGCTGGCGTCGCCGCTCGCGCGCGGTCTGGTGGGCGGGCGCGAGGGAGACGACGTGGACGTAAAGCTGCCGGCCGGCGACCGAACCTTCCGGATCGTGGAGCTTCGAACGCTCCCCCAGATGCTCGAATAGCCGCACCGGCTTCAACCCTCCCCATCGATGATCGGAGCCATCGCAGGCGACGTGATCGGGTCGGTGCACGAGGGGGCCGGGACCAAGACGACCACGTTCCCGCTCTTCCAACCACACAGCCGGTTCACGGACGACACGGTGCTGACCGTGGCGACGGCCCACGCCATCCTTACCGCCACCTCGTATCAGGAAGCCTATGGCCACTTCGGGCGCATGTATCCGGACGCGGGGTACGGCGACATGTTCATCCAGTGGTTGATGGCGCGCGAGCCGCGCCCCTACAACAGCTGGGGCAATGGGTCGGCCATGCGCGTCGTGCCCATCGGGCTGGCGTTCGACACCGTCGACGAAGTGCTCCACGAGGCCGAGCGCAGCGCCGCGGTCACGCATGACCATCCGGAGGGGATCAAGGGCGCGCAGGCCGTGTCGCTCGCGGTGTTCCTGGCCCGCTCGGGAACGACGAAGGAAGGGATCCGCGAGGCGATCGCCGGCCGGTTCGACTACGACCTGGACCGGACCATCGGCGGGATCCGGCCAGGCTACCAGTTCGACGTTTCCTGCCAGGGCTCCGTGCCGGAAGCCATCATCGCGTTCCTCGATTCCAGGGACGTGGAGGACGCGATTCGGCTGGCCGTCTCCCTCGGCGGGGATGCGGATACGCAGGCGACCATCGCGGGCGGAATCGCCCACGCCTGGCATGGGGAGGTCCCGGCCGCGATCGCCGGCCCGGTAAGGGACCGTCTCCCGCCGCAGTTCCTGGAAGTGGTGGACCGCTTTGGGCAGGAGTTCAGGGGGCCGCTCAGAGCGTGAGCTGGACCTGCCCCCCCAGCTCCAAGCCGAGGGGCGCGGGCACGCTTCCGGACTCCGGAGGCGTGCCCCTCGTGACGTCGGAGCGTCCGCTTCCGCATTGACATCGATAATCGGGGCCAACGCATCACGCGACCCGCCCCCACGCCCCCCGGGAGAACGGGGCTGGCCGGGGGGGGCCTGGGCGCCACCGCAGCGTTGCGGCTCCTGCATTGGCGCTGCGATGCTGCGTCACCGCGCCTTGCCTGAGGCGCCCAGGCGCGCTCCTCGATCATTGGCAGCGCAGCTTGTTGCCCTGCGTCCAGCAGCGGACTGATTCTGAAGCTTCGGCAGTGTTGCCCGCGAAGTCCGCCACCGTGACGATAGCCGTGTAGTCGCCGGGCTCGGTGAACATCGCGGTCAGATAGGGCCAGTTGACCCCGAACGGGCCGTAATACCCCTCCGGCTCGATCCGCCACTCGATGGAGATGACAGGCCCATCGCTCTCGGACTTGAACAGGCACCGTCCCTCCTGTCGGATGGGGCAGTCGACCTCGAAAATGCTTACGGTGACGGCGGGCGCGTCGTCGCCCGGGTGGGTCCGGGCACCAGCCGAAGACCAGGCCGTCGAGTCGTCCGCAGTGATCGCGCGGATGGCATAATAGTAGTGGGTGAAGGGGTCGAGGCCCTGGTCCGTGAACTCGCCGTTCTCCGCCGGCTCCATGGCGATCGTCTTGGACTCATACCCGTCCTCGCCCCAGTTTGCGCGCCTGACCTCGATCTCGGCGGGCTCGGCCGCGTTGTAGCGCCAGGTCAAACGGATCTCGGTGGAGGAAACGGCCTCGGCCGCCACGTCGGTGAGCTCGGGCTTCACGCCGGGCACATCGATCAGGCTGAACAGGAGGTGGCCACGCAGGACCTCCGTCTGACCCGTGATGCGCCCGTTGCGATGATACTCATACTCCCAGTCCCGTACGACGGACGGGGTGCTCGCCCTCTGGAGCGCGTCCTGGACCTCGTCGGGGCGTGCGTCCGGGTGCGCCTCGAGATAGAGTGCCGCGACGCCGGCCCCGTGGGGCGAGGACGTCGATGTGCCGCTCATGAGGCGTGTGTCGCTGTCCCCGGTGTGGGCAACGGACCGCACGTCCGTCCCGGGCGCGAACAGGTCGACGCATTCACCGTAGTTGGAGAAGGACGCGCGCCAGTCATCGGAATCGGTGGCGCCAACGGAGATCACCTCATACATGTTGGCCGGCCACCGGCATCCACGGTATAACCCTTCGTTCCCGGCCGAGCTAACCGTGGTCACCCCTGCGCCGATCATGGCCAGCATGGCATCGTGTGATGCCGGAGGGCCACTGCCCCCCAGGCTCATATTCGCTACAGATGGTCCGCTTGCATCGGCCGTCACCCAGTCCATTGCCGCGATCGTGCGACTCGAAGGAGCGCCGCCGGTGCAGCCGAAGATGCGCAACGAAACCAGCTCGACGTCCTTTGCCACGCCATACGTGCGGCTTCCAATGGTGCCGGCCACGTGGGTGCCATGGCCGCTGCAATCGTTGCCTTCAGCGGACCCTTTGACCTCATCGGACACGTCGGGGTCGTTCCAGACGAAGTCATACCCGGTGCGGGCACGTCCCTCGAACTCCTGGTGACTGGTTCGGATCCCGCTGTCGATGACGTAGACGGTGACGCCGCTGCCGGTCCGGGTGGACCGGTACTGCCCATCGAGCGGCAGGGCCCGCTGGTCGATGCGGTCGAGCCCCCACGTCGGGTCGGTCTGGACGTTGTCGGCGGGGTAGATCCAGCGGTCCGGCTCGACGGCCGCGACGCGCGCATCGCGCAGGAGCCCACTCCGGGCCGCGTCGGAGATCGAGCCGGCGAATCCGTTGAGGACATGGGTGTAGGTGTGCGCCGGCTCGACGCCGTGCGCGGCGGCGACCGTCGCGGCCTGCGCACCCGGTCGCAGGGTGACGATGAACCGGCCGGGAATGATGTCGGGAGGTCCGACCCCGGTAATGGCCAGCGCTGCGCCGGCCTCCGGCGCGACAGGCTCGTTGATGTCGTGGCAGCCAGCGAGCAGGAGGAGGAACAGGCAGGTGATTCCGCTGCGTTTCATGGAGGGTCTCCGACTTAGAGTGGTAAGGAAGTGGTGCAGCCCCGTCACTCGTTCACGATCCCGGGCACCACCACGGTGACGGTGCCGCTGACACCATCCAGATTGACCCCGATCGTCGCCGCGGCGCGCGGGGCTGCGATGGCGGAGAACTTGACGGGCGAGCCGTTCAGCCCGACGGTCATGATCGGGTGCTTGTGCATGTCGGAACTCCAGCGAGCGAGTGGTTGCGTCACGGCCGGCCGCCCTCATTAAACGGACCGTGCTCCGAACTTTGCGGTAGCGACCCCGCTCGGACGTATTGATGAAGGCCGGGCGCGTGGTGGTCGGCGGTGGAGGGGGCCCGACACGCCGGGGCGTCAACATTGTTCAGGTCCTAGGTCGGGGTTATCCTTGAGTGCGTTCCCTGCCTTCCTTCCTCGCGACCGCGTAGGCTCTTCGGTGCAACCACTCCCACCACTGGTGGAGCGGCTTCTACAGGCGGACGACGACGCATCACGACAGGGCGCCTGGCAAGCGTTCGTCGAGGAGTACAGCCGCCTGATCCTCCATGTCGCCCGGTCTCAGACAGGGTCCTACGACACGGCAATGGACCGTTACGCCTACATCCTCGAGCGACTCCGGGCCGACGACTTCCAGCGCGTCCGGGCGTACCGGGCGGATGGCAGGGGGAAGTTCACGACGTGGCTGGTCGTCGTGGCGCGCCGTTTGGGGGTCGACGAGGACCGGCAGCGTTACGGAAGGAATCGGGGCTCGCCCGACGCGTCTCGGCGCCGGCGAGATCTGGTGGATCTCGTGGGCTCGGACGTCGACGTGGACCTGCTACCGGCCGCAAACGGGTCCATGCCGGGCGAGGACCTCCGTGCCCGCGAGTTGCGGAGAGCCCTGGCCGCCGGGATCGACCAGCTGGAGACGACTGACCGGCTCCTGCTCAGGCTCCGTTTCCAGGACGATGTGGCCGTAACCGAGATCGCACGGATCCTCGCGTTTCCGTCCGTCTTCCACGTTTATCGGCGGCTCAGCAGGATCTACGATCAGCTGCGCACCATCCTCAAGGGCATGGGCATCGAGGACCCGGCCCCCTGATCGATCGCGAGACCAGCAAAGGTGCGGGCGCGTGTCCGTGCCATCGGGATGCAGCCACGAAACACGAGTAACCGGGGTCCAATGACGCGACACCTGTCCGCTAGCGAACTCGCGGGTTTCCTCGACGGAGACCTTGCCGACCGGGAGCGAGCCCACGTCGAAGCGCACCTGGAGGCATGTGACGAATGCCGTGCCGAGCTGATCGACGTCGCCCGGCTCGTGTCCGAGGCGGGCGCGGCCG
>CAYXJH010000184.1:0-6614 GCA_964465415.1 uncultured Gemmatimonadaceae bacterium | reverse complement strand
CAGCGGCGGTGGGGGCGGGGGCGCAGCGGGGGTGGGGGCGGGGGCGGCCGCGGGGTGGAGACACGCACGATCTCGTCCATCAGCGGGACCGGGTGTCGACTTTGCCACCAAATGGGTGGCGAAGTGCACACCCGTTCGAGGCGGGCGGCGGACGTCGTGCGGTTGGCCACCGTGGAGGTGGCAAACTCGACATCGACCCTCCGGTCAACGGGTGGTTGTGCGTTTTTCCCCCGCTGCGGACCCACGGGAAACCCCGAAAGAGTCCTACAGCCCGTCCTGGGGGTGACGCTCGCCCCGCGCCTGGCCGATCGTCCTTGACTTCACCGCGTTACCGGGTGCATCCTCGGGTCAGCCGACAAACGCACACCCGCCGCGAGGCGGGGTCGCAAAGCCGGGCATCTCCCGCGGGAGACAGGCCAGCTACCGAAGCTGACGGGAGGGACGACAGGCGCTTCGGGAATCGGCTACCGGTTTCCGGGGCGCTTTGCTATCCGAGCAGGCGACCCCGCTGGTCCGTCCCCGCGGGGGGACGTTACCCGCACCATAGAGCACGGAGCAATGAACGCACGCGGAGCGACGACGCTCACGCTGGCCCTCCTCGCGGCCACAGGCCTGGCCTGCGGCGATGAGACGACGGGCCTGCTCACGCGTGTGCACCCCACCCTCGTTCTCGCCGACACCGCACTGGTGGTCACGGCGCTGGACACGCCGGTCCGGCTTCAGGCCAGGTCGGGCGGGAAGCCCGTAACGCCGAAGCAGCTTACGTTCGCGCTGGTGCACGAAACCCCATACCTCGCCGACCGGTCGGTCTTCGACCCGGCGGAGCTCGCGGCGGGCGTGCTCGTGCCTCGGTTCCCGGGCGAAGCGATCGTGGCCGTGGCGGCACCCGGTACACGCCGGACCGCGGTCCGACTCACCGTAACGCCGCCGGCCCCGGCCGTGCTGGAAGTCATCGTCCCCACGAGGGTGGGCCCGGACAGTGTCGTCACGCTCCGGGGGTATCGTCTTCATGACCCGGCCGTGCTACCGACCGTGAGGGGCCGCGCGATCCAGGCGCTATTCCGGGACAGCACCACGCTCACGCTGCGTCCCTTCGAAGCGGACACGACGGACGCGAGTTGCGGCACCCCGGCTCGGGCTCTCCTCGACCTGGCCGGCGCCGCCCTTCGGCTCGGGATGGAGACGCCGAATCTGCGTTTCGAGCGCCCCGATGAGCTCGACATCGCGCCGGGTGAGGCGGTCTACCTGACCCGCGAACAGCTCGAGAACTGCGTGCGGCTGCCGGCGCCGAACCCCGGGACGGACAAGACCCTGTACGCCTTCGTGACCGTGGATACTGCCTGGACCCTGCCCGGCTACGAGCTGGCGACGCCGTACGCCGCCCCGAGCCCGGTTGCGGTGGCCGTGACCCGGCTCTCCGATCCTGCCGGCACCCCGCGGGTGCCGTCGCTTCCCTTCGGCGCAAGCAGGACCGCTAGCGACGCGGGGCTGTCTGCCTCCGAGCGCGTAGGCCGGGCGCCGGTGGACAGCGACGGCGCTGGCCTCCGTTACATGCATCGCGAAGTCCCGCTGGCCATTGCCGACACGTTCACCACGGTGCAGACCGACCTGGGAATCGACCTGTCGCCTCGCCCGGCCCGGGTTCTGGACGTGGTGGAAGACTATGTCGTGGTCGCCGCGTGGGACGACCTGGGTGCGGACGAGCTGGACGCCCTCGAGCCGCACATCCCCATGGTCCGGCAGGCCGTCGAGATCTTCCTGGAGCGGGCGGAGGCAATGTACCAGGATGTGTTCGGGATGGGTCGGCCCCGCACCCTGCACCGGCATGAACAGGTCGTCCTGATCATCGAGAGCCGGGTGGCAAACGCTTCGGCGCAGCGGCTCATGATCATTCCCATGGGCGGGGAGGCGAGGAGCGAGCTGGAGGGGTTCTACCTGACCTTCGCCCACGAGCTCGCCCACCTCTACCATCTGCAGCACAGGGACGACCCCGGCGGCGGGCCGGCGAGCCTCTGGAAGACGTGGAACATAGAGGGCATCGCGGACTACATGATGGCCCACGCCGGCGCGGCCTTCCGCGGCCTCGACTACCTGCCGGAGAAGGCTCCGATCCTGGAGGATGCCATATACAGGGGCCTCCGCGGTCGTGGCAACTGGTCATGCGGCTACTCGGGAACGGCCGCGCTGCTCCGCCGGTTCGATGCCGCCCTGATCGAGTCTGGCGTGTCGCCGGCCGAGGCCCGCAGGCGCGTGGTTCGGGCGGCCATGGCGGGTTGGGGACCGGGCGATGCGGACGGAGACCCGACGGGCGGCGTCGCCTGCGGCCTGCGCTGCCTGATCGTGCAGGCCTACGGCGATACCGGGATCGGCGACATCCTCCTGAAGCTGTACCTGGACGACCTGGTCAACGACGCCTTCGCCCACCCACTCTACAACAATCCGACCACGTTCAACCCCGCGGGGCTGTTCGAGGGTCGGCCCCTGGACAATCGGACCTGGGGCACCAGCCTGCGACCGTCGGGCGCGGGCGTGAACATCACCCTGCCGGATGTGGACGGCGGCGCCTACCGCCTGACCAAGGGCCGGGCCAACGACAGTGAGCGGTGGGCCGTTTTCCGCGTCCCCGATGGCGCGCTCCAGGACCGGTCCATGCCCTGACGAGCTGGGTCCGATAGCGAGGCGCCGTGCGCCAGCGGCAGCCCTCCGTCACCGGCCTGGGACCTCCCCGTCCGTCCCGTTCCCGCTTGATTCATCCCTCGCTCCCCGGCGCCGGATATGGATCGTCTTCTCCACGAGCGCGTGGACCTGGCCCAGTCGATCCACGAGCGCGGTTTGGTAGGTACGGTCCACCGACGCCTCCCGCCCCAGGATGCTGCGGATCTCGTCGACCTCGTCGTCATCGACCGAGAAGCTGGCGAAGAGCGTGTCGCGGCCGGGCCGGCGGAACCGGATCTCCGCCGACCGGTCCCATACGATGAACTCCGGGCCCAGGCGTCGGATCAACATCATCATGTAGACGGGATCCACGGCCGCGTACATGCTCCCGCCGAACATCGTTCCCACATAGTTCCGCGTGCGCCGGTCGAGCGGCAGGCGGATCCGGATCTCGGCCCAGTCGCCCGCGATGAACGTGACCTGCGCACCGGTCCGACGGTAGGCCGGAAACCGGTTGAACCTCCAGCGGGCCGCTTTCGACACAGCAGACTCGCGGGCGCCGGTCCTCCCGCGCCCGAGGCGGGCTCGCCCGCGCGGGCGCCTCATGAGCCGGCGCAGCAATCGGACGTACAGGGAATGGCGCGGAGGCAGGACATCGGTTTCTCCCACCTCGGCGGCCGCCCGGGCCAGCGCGTCTTCGATCAGCGCATCATGCAGGGGGCGGAAGATGATCGCCCAGGCCAGCGACCCCCGACCGGTCGCCTCCATCCGCAAGGCGTGGCGGAGCGTGGTCCGGCGCTCTGACTTCGCGGTTACCGAGAACGCGTGGGTCCCGGACCAGCCGTGGGGACGTGTGAAGCGGAAGACGATGCGCCGACCTGGATCCACCGCCTCGACTACGTACCGGATGGGGCCGTGCCCCCCGGCCGAGCCGACGCGCGGCCCATCACGGAGCTTCATCCGCGGCCAGTCCTGCCACGGCCACAACCGGTCCCCGTCCGAGCCCAGGGTGGCGAGGAGCGCACCCACCTGGTCGGGCGTGGCTGCCAGCGCCCGCTCGTGGACGTTCAGGATCCGCACGGGCGACCCGGGCTCACGTGCTCTCCGGCTTCACGACAGCCTCCTTCCGATGGCACCCGCTGCATATTCGCGATCCAGTCCCCGAGGCGCACCCCCCGGACGACGGGGCCAAACGACGGCCACACTCGACGCCATGCTCAAGCTCGACCGGGCTCCGCCGGGGGCTCCGTCCCATACAGCCGGCGCATGTCAGGCCGCTCGGTCGCGAGATAGTGCACCCAGACGTACAGGTGATTGAAGAGCGCGGCCGCGAGGGCGGCCACCGAGCCGAACCAGAGGGCGATCGCCCAGAGCAGCAGGAAGCCGAACGTGTACATCGCGTTGGGCGTCCAGCGGAAGATCCCGCGGCGGACCAGCGGGAGCGACCGGTACGCCGGGTCGAAGTGATCGATCCCGAACGCGCGCCGGAACCCGAACCAGCGATGCACCGAGTAGAACAGGTAGAGGGCGGGAAGGAGCGCGAGGCCCGCGAGTGCCCGCGCGATGAGCGGGTCGACACCCAGGCTCCCGCGGTTCGCCACCGCCAGCACTACCAGGGCGACGACCCTGGCGACACCCAGCACCGCGAACCCGACGGCGAAGACGTCAAACGCCCGGCTCCCCAGCCACCGCGTCAGCAGCGACCCATGCAGCTCGACGCGCCAACAGATCCATACGTAGGCCTGGTGCAGGATGGCGATCCCGGCCGCGACCCACAGCCACACCGGGGTCCCCACGCCCAACGCCGCGCCCGCCCGTACCGGCTCGTAGCCGGCCGACACGGCGAGGCCGGCGAGCAGCGCCACGGTCGCGATCGCATGCAGCCACTGACGTTCCAGGACGCGCCGGATCACGGATGTTCCGGATGCCTCAGCGGTCGAGGCGACAGGATCAACGGGTGGCGAGATTCACCAGGATCACCGGGCTACCGTCGGTGCGAAGCCCGAACCGCTGGCCCGCTTCGGTCCCGCTGAGGAACCGCAGCGACCGGACGTCCTCGACCCGGAGCTGACGGAGATACTCCGCCCCGCCCGCATCGATCGAGCCGATGTACACGCGGACCTGCCCCGCGCCGGGACTAGCCGAGCTCAGCGGGGCGCGCCGCTGCAACCAGGTCGGGCGGAGCGCCGCCACCGCGTCGTACACGCTGGTCTGTTGGGTGGTCAACAGCTCGTCCTGGGTCAGCACGGTGGTCTGTCGGGACGGCCGCTCCGCGCGCTCGACGTCGGATGACGCGCAGCCGGCCACCGAAAGACACACGGCGAGGACGGCAAAGTAGGAACGCTTCACGGCCGCCTCCTTCCAGGAACGCGCTCGAGAACCGACACCCGACTCCAAGATGCGAGGTCGTCGGCCCGGCAGCCAGGGGGCTTCGTCTGCCGCACGGCCGGAGATGGCTTGATCCGGCCGGGCGGCGGGTGTACAGTGGGATTGCCCCCGAGGCGGGCCTGGCCGTACCCGGTCATTATCCGCCGGCCGCTATGCCACTCTCCGGAGGCCCGCATGATCCAGCAGGATGCCGCGGCCGGTCCGGTCGTGTCGCCCGATGATGCCATCCGTGCCACCCGTGCCCCAGCACTGAGCCGCCGGACCCTGCTCGCCGGTGCCGCGGGCGGCCTCGGCGCGGCCTTCCTTACCCGGTTCCAGCTGCCGCCCGGGCTGGCCGGGCAGGTCGCGAGCGTGGACCCGTTCCCCGACCCGACCCGGGTGCAGGGGCGGGCGGCGAACATGCTTGGTGAGCGGTCGCCGTTCGAACAGCCACGCCGTCAGGCGTGGGGTATAGCCAGCCTTACCCCACTCCAGGACCTCCATGGCATCATCACCCCGTCCGACCTGCACTTCGAGCGGCATCATGGGGGTGTGGCGGTGGTCGACCCGGAGACCTATTCGCTGCTGATCCACGGGATGGTGGATCGGCCGCTGACGTTCACCCTCCAGGACCTCAAGCGCCTGCCTTCCGTTTCGCGCATCCGGTTCCTGGAGTGCTCGGGCAATCTGCGGCGCAACGCGGACGAGGAATCGACTCCCCAGGACATCTGTGGCCTGACGAGCACCACCGAATGGACGGGGGTCCTCCTCTCCACGTTGTTCCGCGAGGTGGGCGTGAGGCCGGAGGCGAGCTGGTTCCTGGCCGAAGGCCAGGACGCGGCCGTGATGACCCGGAGCATCCCGGTGGAGAAGGCGTGGGATGACGCCATGATCGCGTACGGTCAGAACGGCGAGGCGCTGCGACCGGAGAACGGCTATCCAGCGCGCCTGCTCTGTCCCGGTTGGGAGGGGAACGCAAGCGTGAAGTGGCTGCGCCGCATCGAGCTGTCGGACCGCCCGTTCATGACCCGGGAGGAAACCAGCAAGTACACCGAGGCGCTGAAGGGTGGCACCGCCCGCCAGTTCAGCTTCGTAATGGATGCCCGCTCTATCATCACATCCCCAACCTACCCCACCACGATCGAGCCAGGCTGGCACGAGATCCGGGGCATCGCGTGGAGCGGCCGCGGCAGGATCGCCAGCGCGGAGATCAGCTTCGACGAGGGCGCCAGCTGGCGCGAGGCGGACCTGCAGGACCCCGTCCTGCCCAAGGCGCACACCCGCTTCCGCTACATGTGGAAATGGGACGGCCTGGAGACCACCATCCTGAGCCGGGCGACCGACGAAACCGGCTACGTCCAACCGACTCAGCGGGAGCTCATCGATGCCCGTGGGTTGGGGTCGGGACCGTACCACCTGAACCCCATCACCGGGTGGCGCGTTCGAGACGACGGCTCCATCGTCTTCCGGACGGAGGCGTGGGCATGAGGGCGGCTACCGTCTGCGTCCTGGCCGCCCTCACGACGGCCTGCGGGGCCGGGCCCCAGCCCCACCCCGCAGACGGGGAAGACGAGGAGGCCCCGCGGCTGGCC
>CAYXJH010000183.1:0-6629 GCA_964465415.1 uncultured Gemmatimonadaceae bacterium | reverse complement strand
CCGGTTCCGCCAGAACCTGCTCGGCAAGCGAGTCGACTACTCGGGCCGCTCCGTCATCGTGGTCGGCCCGGAGCTCAAGCTGCACCAGTGTGGTCTGCCCAAGGCCATGGCCGTCGAGCTCTTCAAGCCGTTCATCATCCGTGAGTTGGAAAAGCACGGCGAGGCGGAGACGGTGAAGCGGGCGAAAAAGATCGTCGAGCGCGATGACCCGAAGGTCTACGAGGTCCTGGAGGAGATCATCAAGGACCACCCGGTTCTGCTCAACCGCGCGCCGACGCTGCATCGCCTGGGCATCCAGGCGTTCGAGCCCGTGCTCGTGGAAGGGAAGGCGATCCGGATCCATCCGCTCGTCTGCGCGGCGTTCAACGCCGACTTCGACGGCGACCAGATGGCGGTGCACCTGCCGCTCAGCTTCGAGGCCCAGCTCGAGGCCCGCGTGCTCATGCTCAGCAGCAACAACATTCTGCTGCCGTCCAACGGCCGGCCGATCGCCAGTCCTACGCAGGATATGGTCATCGGCAGCTACTACCTGACCAAGCCCCCCCTCGCGATCGCCGAGGTGGAGGCCGAGCTCACCCAGCCCAAGCTGGCCAAGGACCGGCGGGACAAGGCGCAGACACGGCTGGACAAGCTGTACGCGGAGGCGCCGCGCTACGGGCGGTTCGCCGAAGCCGAGGCTGCGCTGGCGCTGGACTCGGTCGGGTTCCACACCCCGTGCTGGTTCTGGGTCGACCGCCGTGATCACGCCGACATGGAGGACGAAGAAGTGCGGCGTGGGAAGTGGGTCCGAACCACCGTCGGCCGCGTCATCTTCAACTCCGTGGTGCCGGAGGCCGTCGGGTTCTGGAACGAGACCATGGGGAAGCGGGAGCTGGGCGAGATCATCGCCGAGGCATATCGCATCGTCGGCCTCGGTCCGACGGTGGCGTTCCTCGATTCGCTCAAGGACTTCGGGTTCCGTTACTCCACGCTGGGCGGAATCTCCGTCGGGCTGGTCGATCTCCAGATCCCGGCCGAGAAGGACGAGATCCTGGCCGACGCGAACGAGGAGGTCACCCGCTTCACACGTGCGTATCAGAACGGTGTGATCTCGAACGGCGAGCGCTACAACAAGGTCATCGATACCTGGACCCACGCCAACAACGACGTGGCCGACGCGATGGTGCAGCGCCTCGAGCTGGCCAATGGTGGCTTCAACCCGGTGTTCATGATGATGAACTCCGGCGCCCGAGGTAACCGGGACCAGATGCGGCAGCTGGCGGGGATGCGCGGCCTGATGGCCAAGCCCCAGAAGAAGCTGACGGGTGGCATCGGCGAGATCATCGAGAGCCCCATCAAGAGCAACTTCCGCGAGGGGCTCACCGTGCTGGAGTACTTCATCTCCACGCACGGCGCGCGAAAGGGGCTGGCCGATACGGCGCTCAAGACCGCCGATGCCGGGTACCTCACCCGCCGCCTCGTCGACGTGGCCCAGGACGTTACGGTAACCGAGGAGGACTGCGGCACCGTGCTCGGCATCGAGATGACGGCACTCAAGGAGGGCGAGGACATCATCGAGCCGTTGAAGGACCGCATCGTGGGCAACGTCGCGCTCGAGGACGTCATCGATCCCATCGACGGCGAGGAGATCACCGAAGCCGGTGAGCTCATCGACGAGGAGGCGGCCGATACGATCGAGGACGCAGGGATCCAGTCGGTCAAGATTCGGAGCGTGCTGACCTGCGAATCGCGTCGCGGAATCTGCCGCATGTGCTACGGCCGAAACCTCGCCACCATGAAGACTGTGGACATGGGCGAGGCCGTGGGCATTCTGGCCGCGCAGTCCATCGGCGAGCCGGGGACGCAGCTGACGCTCCGGACCTTCCACATCGGTGGTACGGCATCGCGGATCGCGGCGCAGACCCAGCGAAAGTCGAAGGTCGACGGGAGCGCTACGTTCGAGCGCGTCACGTACGTGGTGACGCCCGACGGGCAGCATGTCGTGACCAGCCGCGAAGGCGAGATTGTCATGAAGACCAAGGAGGGTGCAGTCCGGAGCCGGCTCACCGTCCCCTACGGCGCAACCCTCGCCGTCGAGAATGGCGACCAGGTCGAGGTCGGCGACCTCCTTTTCGCATGGGACCCGTATTCGGAGCCCATCGTGGCCGATCAGAAGGGGAAGGTGAAGTTCATCGACATCGTCGATGAGGTCACCGTGCGGGAGGAGCTCGATGAGTCAACGGGCCGTCGCCAGTTCGTCATCATCGAGGACCGGGAGAAGAAGCTGCACCCGGCCATCTCCATTGTGGACGGGAAGGGTAACAAGCTCCGGGAGTTCATTGTTCCCGTAGGCGCCCAGCTCACCGTGCGGGACAACGAAACGATCGAGCCAGGCACGACGTTGGCCAAGATCTCACGCGAAGTCTACAAGACCCGCGACATCACCGGCGGTCTGCCCCGTGTGGCCGAGCTGTTCGAGGCCCGGCGGCCCAAGGACCCGGCGGTGATCACCGAGATCGATGGCACGATCCGCTTCGGCGACATCAAGCGCGGCAAGCGCGAGGTGTTTGTCACCCCGGACAGCGGCGATGAGCGCGTCTACGATGTACCCGTGGGCAAGCACCTCCGGGTCCACCAGGGCGACCGGGTGCGCGCCGGTGACAGGCTCAGCGAAGGCCCGGTCAACCCCCACGATATCCTCAAGATCAAGGGGCCGCGCGCCGTCCAGGAGTACCTCCTCAACGAGGTCCAGGAGGTCTACCGCCTCCAGGGCGTCAAGATCAACGACAAGCATATCGGCGTCATCGTCCGGCAGATGCTCCAGAAGGTCCGCATCACCGATCCCGGTGAGACCCGGTTCCTCGAAGGTGAGCACGTCGACCGCGCCGATTTCCGCGAGACCAACCAGCAGATCATCGCCAAGGGCGGGACCCCCGCCCGTAGCGAGCCGCTGCTGCTGGGCATCACGAAGGCCAGTCTGACGACCGAGTCCTTCGTCAGCGCCGCCTCCTTCCAGGAGACCACCCGCGTCCTCACCGATGCGGCCGTCCGCGGCGCACGCGATGACCTCATAGGCCTCAAGGAGAACATTATCATCGGGCACCTCATCCCGGCCGGTACCGGGATCTACAGGTACCACGATGTGGAATTCCTCATCGATGAGCCGCTGCGCTCCGAGGACGACTTCGATCAGGACGTCGATCCGTTCGCGACGCTGAGGCACGCCAGCCAGGAGGAGGCCGCCGAGCGAGCCGGCTCACGGAGCGAATAGGAAGGTCGCGAGCACGCAGGACCGGCTGCACACCCGTCGGCCCTGCGGCCGGTTTGTGCGCGAGCGCCGTCTCCTTGACACTCTTGGGGGCGGCGTTTACCTTTCCAAGTCTGTGCCGCCTACGGTGGCCAACACCTTTGCGGGGGGCGGTCCCCGCGATTTTTTTCAGACGTAGAAGCGCGGGAAACCAGGAACGAATGCCCACGATCAATCAGCTGATCCGCAAAGGTCGGCGGTCCGTGCCCAAGAAGGACAAGGTGCCGGCCCTGCAGGCGAACCCGCAGAAGCGGGGCGTCTGCACGCGTGTGTATACGACTACCCCGAAGAAGCCGAACTCGGCGCTCCGGAAGGTGGCTCGTGTACGGCTGACCAACGGGCACGAGGTAACAGCATACATCCCGGGCGAGGGCCATAACCTCCAGGAGCACTCGATCGTGCTCATCCGGGGCGGTCGTGTGAAGGATCTGCCCGGCGTCCGCTACCACATCATCCGGGGCACACTGGACGCCAGCGGCGTCCAGGACCGGAGGCAGGGGCGGTCGAAGTACGGGGCAAAGAGGCCGAGGTAACATGAGTCGACGTCAGAGCGCGGTCCGTCGGGACATAGCGGTCGACCCCCGGTTCGGGTCGGACGTGGTGAGCAAGTTCATCAACAACCTCATGGTCGACGGGAAGAAGTCGGTTTCCGAGAGCATTTTCTACGATGCCATGCAGCAGATCGAAGAAAAGACGGGTCAGCCCGGCTTCAAGGTCTTCGATCAGGCGTTGAACAACGTCAAGCCTGCGGTCGAAGTGAAGAGCCGCCGGGTCGGCGGCGCCACGTACCAGGTGCCGGTGGAGGTTCGCCCGGAGCGGCGGACGGCGCTGGCCATGCGCTGGTTGATCGGCTACAGCCGTCAGCGCAGTGAGCGCACCATGGGCGAGCGGCTGGCGGCGGAGATCCTGTCGGCTAGCCGGAACGAGGGTAGCGCGGTCAAGAAGAAGGAAGATACCCATCGGATGGCCGAGGCGAACAAGGCGTTCGCCCACTATCGCTGGTAGGATCAGGTCTCGGCCCGGGCCGTCGGCCACGGGCGCGGAGGCCGGATCCGGAGACAACTGAGCAGGGCCGTACCCTCGGATTGAGATGAGGCAATGCGGCGGACGCGGGCGACGCGAGCAGGATGCATCGCCCGCGGAGTGCTGAAAAGAGATCTGATCGCTGGGGTTTTGGAACAGAAGATGGCTAGAAAAACACCGCTACCGAAGCTGCGCAACATCGGCATCATGGCGCACATCGATGCCGGTAAGACCACGACGACCGAGCGCATCCTGTTCTACACGGGTCGCGTCCATCGGATGGGCGAGGTGCATGATGGCGCGGCCACAATGGACTGGATGGAGCAGGAGCAGGAGCGGGGCATCACCATCACCTCCGCGGCGACGACGGCGCACTGGAAGCGGTACGACGAGGAGTATCGGATCAACATCATCGACACCCCGGGCCACGTGGACTTCACGGTGGAGGTCGAGCGCAGCCTGCGCGTGTTGGACGGTGCAGTTGCGGTGTTCTGCGCGGTCGGTGGTGTGGAGCCCCAGTCGGAAACGGTGTGGCGCCAGGCGGACCGGTACGGCGTACCGCGGATCGCTTTCGTGAACAAGATGGACCGCGTCGGTTCGGATTTCCTGAACGTGGTGTCCATGATCCGGGACCGGCTGGGCGCGCGGGCGTTTCCGGTTCATCTCCCGCTGGGCGAAGGGGAGATGTTCACCGGGATGATCGACATCGTGGAGCGCAAGGAGCTCGTTTTCGATGACGAGACGCTGGGCGCCAAGTGGGTGGAGGGTCCCGTCCCGGACAGCCTCCAGGGACAGGTCGAGGAGCTTCGGCAAGAGCTGCTGGAAGCGGTGGTCGAGTTCGACGACGAGTTGATGGAGAAGTACCTGGAAGGGGAGGAGCTGACGGAGTCGGAGTTCCAGCGCGCCATCCGGAAGGCGACCATCGCCAACGGCGTGGTGCCGGTGCTGTGCGGTTCCGCGTTCAAGAACAAGGGCGTGCAGCAGCTGCTGGACGCGGTGGTGGACTATCTCCCATCGCCGGTGGATGTGCCCGCGATCAAGGGTCACCTCCCGCACCATGACGAGACGTTCGAGACGCGGGAGCCGGCCGACGATGCCCCGTTCGCGGCGTTGGCGTTCAAGATCGCGACGGACCCGTACGTCGGGAAACTGACGTTCTTCCGGGTCTATTCGGGCTCGTTGCCGGCCGGGTCGTACGTCCACAACTCGACGCAGAGCAATCGGGAGCGCGTCGGCCGGCTGCTTCAGATGCACGCGAATCACCGCGAGGAGCGGGACGAGGTGTATGCCGGCGACATCGCGGCGGCCATCGGGCTGAAGAACGTACGGACGGGTGACACGCTCTGCTCCGCTGACAAGCCGATCATCCTGGAGGCCATGAAGTTCCCGGAGCCGGTGATCAGCGTGGCGATCGAGCCCAAGACGAAGGCGGACCAGGACAAGCTGTCGCAGGGGCTGGGCAAGCTCTCCGAGGAGGACCCGACGTTCAGGGTATACACCGACGACGAGACGGGCCAGGTGATCATCCAGGGAATGGGTGAGTTGCATCTGGAGATCATCGTGGACCGGCTGCGCCGGGAGTTCAAGGTCGAGGCCAACATCGGCCGTCCCCAGGTGGCGTACCGCGAGACGATCCGGAAGGCGGCCGACAAGGTCGAGGCGCGGTTCGTCCGGCAGACGGGTGGACGCGGTCAGTATGGCCACGTGGTCATCAACATCAGCCCGTCGGAGCCGGGTGCGGGATTCGTTTTCGAGGACCGGATCGTGGGTGGCGTGATCCCGCGTGAGTACATCGGCCCGGTCGAGCAAGGGATGAAAGAAGCGATGGCGACGGGCGTGCTGGCGGGCTACCCGTTGATCGACATCCGGGTCGAGCTGATCGACGGCTCGTACCACGACGTCGATTCCAGCGAGATGGCGTTCAAGATCGCGGGCTCCATGGCCCTCAAGGAGGGCGTGAGGAAGGCGGGCGTGGTCCTGCTGGAGCCGATCATGGACGTGGAGGTGGTGACGCCCGCCGAGTACATGGGAGACGTGATGGGCGATCTCTCGAGCCGCCGCGGGAAGATCGGTGGGATGACGCAGCGGGCGGAGGCCCAGGTCATCGGCGCAAGCGTGCCGCTGGCCGAAATGTTCGGGTATTCGACCACGCTTCGATCCATCACACAGGGCCGGGCCGTGTATTCGATGCAGTTCTCGCGCTATGAGGAAGTCCCGAAGGGGAAGGCCGAAGAGATCGTCTCGAAGGTCAACGGATAAGAGGACAGGACAGGGGCTAATGGGCAAGGCGAAGTTCGAGCGGACGAAGCCGCACGTGAAC
>CAYXJH010000182.1:0-6661 GCA_964465415.1 uncultured Gemmatimonadaceae bacterium | reverse complement strand
GGACTGGCCCTTCAGCCGGGTGCCCACCCGCTCCAGCAGCTCCTGGATCTGGTCGCGCTGCTCGCTCCGCCGCCTGCGCTCGATGCCGGCGTCCGGGCCGTGCATGGCCGCCACTTCCGAGACCCGGCGGGACACGGTGGCGGAGCGGGCGGGGATCAGTTGCCCGAGCAACAGCACGAGCAGTCCGGTGGCGATGGCCGCGCTTACTGCAATGATGGCAATCATATCTCGATGTCCACGATCCTGCGGATCCAGAGGTAGCCGACGATCTGTAGGGTGATCCCCATGGCGATCATCGCGCGCCCGACCGGCTCGTCGAACAGGGGCTGGATGTATTCCGGGTTCATTGCGTAGAATCCCAGGCCGACCACGATGGGCATGGTGCCCACCACCATCCCGCTCATCCGGCCCTGCGCCGTGAAGGTCCGGAGCTGTCTGCGGATCTTGAAGCGGGAGCGGATCGTGCCCGAGATGCTGTCCAGGATCTCGGCCAGGTTGCCGCCCACCTCACGCTGGATGAGCACGGCGGTGGTGAAGATCCGGACGTCCACCAGGTCGATCCGGTCCACGAGGCCCATGAGGGCGTCGGAGAACGGGACGCCGAACCGCTGCTCCTCGAACACGGTGCGGAACTCGGCGGCCACGGGCTCGGCGATCTCCTGGCCCACCATCTGGATCCCCGCCGACAGCGGGTGTCCCGCCCGGATGGCGCGGCCCAGCATGTCGACGGCTTCGGGGAAGATCTCCTCGAAGCGGGCAAGCTGTCGCTTCTTTCTGAACGTCAGGTACCAGTACGGCATCCACCCCACAAGCGCCGCCAGGACCACGGGCACCAGGAGCCCGCCACGGGCGACGAGCCCGAACATGCCCGCCGCGAACGCGCCGCCGAACGTCAGCATGAAGAACGTGGTCGGGCTCCAGCTCACGCCGGCGTGCTCGATCAGGAGGGGCAGCTTCTGGAGCCGGGGCGAGCGCGCCAGGATCGCGTCGAGCGCGGACGCGTCCCGATCGTCCTCGCGGAACAGGTCGCGCCGCTCCATGCCGGGCAGGACCTCCCGCCCGGCCATGAGATCGTCCACGCGCCGGGCCACGTCCCTGCGCCGGATCCAGGCGCGCACGCCCTCCAGCAGCAGGACGATCGCGACCGTGCCGAAGGCCACGGCGATGAAAACGAGGACCGCGGGCACCCAGGCGCTCATGACCACTCCTCCATGCGCGCGGGCGACTCCGTGATCGGGCGGAGCGCGCCGTCGCGGTGGGGCTCCGGCCCCTCGGAGAACAGCAGCTCGCCCAGGTTGATCCCGTGGGCCTTGAGGCGGTCCGCGAACCGGGGCCGGATCCCGGTGGACCGGAACCGGCCCAGCACCTCGCCGTCCTCGCCGATGCCCTGCCGCTCGAACGTGAAGATCTCCTGCATGGTGATCACCTCGCCCTCCATCCCCACGATCTCGGAGATGGACGTCACCTTCCGGGACCCGTCCGACAGGCGGCTGACCTGGATCACCACGTCGATGGCGGCGGCGATCTGCTGCCGCATCGCCTTCTCCGGCAACCGCAGGTTCGCCATGGAGACCATGGTCTCGAGGCGGGCCAGCGAGTCACGGGGCGAGTTGGCGTGGAGCGTGGTGATGGACCCATCGTGGCCCGTGTTCATGGCCTGGAGCATGTCCACCGCCTCGCCGCCTCGGACCTCGCCCATGATGATGCGGTCCGGTCGCATGCGGAGCGCGTTGATCAGGAGCAGCCGCTGCGGGACCTCGCCCTTCCCCTCGATGTTGGCCGGCCGCGTCTCGAGTCGGACCACGTGGGGCTGGCGGAGCTGAAGCTCGGCCGAGTCCTCGATGGTCACGATCCGCTCCGACGTCGAGATGTAGGACGTGAGGATGTTCAACAGCGTCGTCTTACCGGCGCCGGTGCCGCCGGAGACCAGCACGTTGAGCCGGGCCTGCACCACGCCGCGGAGCAGCTCGAGCATGGGCTCGGTCAGGGAGCGGTAGCGGATCAGGTCCTCGCCGGCCAGCGTGTCCCGCTTGAACTTCCGGATGGACATGTGGGGCCCGTCCAGCGCCAACGGCGGGATGATGGCGTTGACGCGGGAGCCGTCAGCCAGGCGGGCGTCCACCATGGGCGAGGAGTCGTCGATGCGGCGGCCCACGGCCGATACGATCCGGTCGATGATCTGGAGCAGGTGCCGATCGTCGCGGAAGCGCACCTTGGTGGGCTCGATCTTCCCGGCCCGCTCGATCATCACCTGGCGGTAGGTGTTGACCAGGATGTCGGAGATGTCCGGATCCTTCATGAGCGGCTCCAGGGGCCCCAGCCCGAAGATCTCGTCCAGGACCTGCTGGACCAGCTTGTCCCGCTCGACCTGGTTGAGCGCCAGCCCCTCCCGGGCCAGCAGGCTCTGGATCTCGGGGCGGATGGCGTCGCTCGCCTCCTCCCGACTCAGGCCGTCCAGGTTGGACAGGTTCAACCGGTCCAGAAGCTTCCGGTGGATGCGGCCCCGCACGTCCTCCATGCCGTGCCCGGCGTCCCCCGGCTCCGCCCCATCGGCCAGGGGCGCCAGCGGCTGGAGCTCGCCGTGACCATCGACCAGCTCCGGGGCCGCGCCCCGCTCGAATCCGTCGCTCATGCGTTCCTCCCGTCCTTCCGTCCACCGATGCTGGCCGTCAGCCGGTTCAGGATACCGCCGCCCGCGCCGTCCGCCGACCCTGGCACGACAGCCCGGGCGATGGCGGCGCCGAGGCCCTTCACATCCTGTCCGTACTTCGACCGTGTCCCGTTCAGCACTACCGGCCGTCCCACGTTGACCGAGCGGAGCACGTGGGCGTCATCCTGCCGGAGGCTGAACGCCACCGGCACCTGGAGCGCGGCGCGCACGTCCGACTCGGTGATCTCGGCCCCGGGCATGGTCCGGTTCAGCACCAGCTTCACCGGCGCGTCCCGGCCCTCGAGACTGGTCTTCAGATAGGGAATGATCCGCTTGGCGTTGCGCAGCGACGGCAGGTCGCCGTTCAACACCAGGTACAGCTCGTCCACCTGGTCGAGGACGACCCGGCCAATGGAAGACAGCGGCCGGGACAGGTCCACCACGATCAGCTGGTAGTGGTGGCGGAGGAGGCGCAGCACCGTGCGCAGCTGCTCCGCCTTCACCTCCCGCCTGTCCGACGGGTCCTGGGGGGACGGCAGCACGTGCAGGCCGCTCTCGTGCTCCGTGACCAGGCTCTCCAGCAGGCTCTCGTCCAGCCGGTGCAGGTTGTCCAGCAGGTCCAGCACGCTGTACTTCGGGGCCACGCTGGTCAGCACCCCGGCGCTCCCCGACTCCAGGTCCAGGTCCAGAAGGAGCGTGCGGCGCCCGGCCACCGCCTGGGCGTGCACCGCAGCGTTCACCGCGGTGGTGGTCACCCCCGTCCCGCCCTTGGCGCCGGTGAATGCCACGATGCGACCACCGCCGGAGGCGACGCCGCCGGGGCCGCGGCCCAGCTTGCGGGACAGTCGTCGGAGCGCGTCCTCCAGGTCCCGTGGCTCCACCGGCTGGGGAAGATATTCGGATACGCCCGCCCGCATGGCATCCATCAGGAGCTGGGGCGGAAGCTGGGGCCCGGTCCCGAGGAAGACCCGGGACGGGCGCGCGTCCGACAGCAGCCGGATGTAGCGGAGGGACGACACGGGGTCGCCATCGAAGTCCGCCAGCACCAGCTCCGGGTCGCGCTCGTGCAGCAGCTCCAGGGCGTCGCTGTCCAGCCGGCCCATGGGCACCGTCACGTCCGCGACCGCCGTCAGCAGGTCGGGAAAGTCGTGCAGCAGCCTCGCCACGGCATCGCGGAACCCGCGATGCCCCGAGATCACTGCCGTCCGGATCTTCGTATCGGCCATTGCCTCTTCCTACTCGATCAGTCGCAGGAACCGCTGGAGCTGGCCCTGGTTCGGGCCCGGCAGGCCGGACCCGTAGTGCAGGAGCCGCCCCGTGATGGGCTTATGATGGTTCGTGCCCTGACTGCCATACACCTGGAGAGGGTCCTCCAGGAACATTGTGGCCATGTCGGCGATCCGCATCGTGTGGCTCGCGCCCGACCGGATGTCACCCGGGTGGACGAGCAGCACCGTGATCACCCGCGAGCTCTCCCAGATCGACCGTTCCGGGTCGTTCGGGTAGTAGGGCTCGTTCGTGGTCTCGTTCCACCGGATGTCCGGGTCCTCGTTCAGGATCTGGCGGATCGCGTCGTACACCGGCTTGCCCCGGTTGCCCGGGATCGGGTCCTGCTCCGATTCCGACAGGTCGCCGTCCGGCGAGACGATGTCTCCGATGCCCAGGTCACCCATGTTGATGCAATTCTTGATGTTCTCCGTGAGGCAGCTCGTGCCCTTCGACGGGCACGTGGCCTCGCTTTCCGGCATCTGCCAGTACTGGTACCACCCCGGGTCGCCGGCCTGAAGTGCGTACTGGGGCGAGATCAGGATGCGGCTGCCAGCATCACGATTTGTGGGATCCAGCCACTTGCTCCCCCAGCTCGTCGCCTCTTCCGGGGAGTAGGTCGTCCCCTCGCCCGCCACCGCGTTCGCCGGCCGGTAGACGTCCCCCTGGTCCGGGTCGAACGTCCAGACCTCGTTGAGCTGGCACCCCTGGTTCGGGCCTTGGCCCGAGCACGGGATGGTGTTGTCGAAATCCATGACGTTGTTGTTGTTCACGTCATCCCCGCTGTTCTCCTCCCAGCGGTCGGGGATGGCGAACGGCTTGACGCACGCGCTGGAGCCTGCGTTGCTCGCCTGCGCGGTGGCGATGGCGCTCACCGTGAGCTCGGTCTGGCCGAGGAAGCGGGCGAACCAGACAGGCAGCCCGGTCCGCTCGACCCTTACCCGCACGGTGCGGTCGCCAGCGTTCACCCAGATGAACACTTCCGGCTCCTCCGCCTGCACCATCCGCCCGCGGACCATGTTGAGCTCCGCGTAGTCCCGGGCACGGTCTTCCGCGTCCTGCACCGCGTTCAGCGGGTCGGTGTAGTCCAGGAAGGCGCTGGCGCCGGCCAGCGCGGCGGAGTCCGCCACGCGCTGGGCCTCGGCCCGGGCCGTGTACGCCATGCCCAGGTCGATGCCGAAGCTCAGCAGCGCCAGGAGCGCTACGATCATCACGGCCACGATGGCGAGGGTAGCCCCTTCGCGGTCGGTCCGGACGTTGCTGCGGATACGGTGGATCATGGCTCGGGCCTTTCCTTGCTCAGTTCCCCGGCGGCGTCAGCGGCACGATCTGACGGCCCGACTCGGGGCGAAGGGTCGCGTCCTGGAACCGGCGGTTCCGGTTCCAGGTGTCGGGCTCACCGGACGGCACCGCCGGAGCGGCGTCGGTGGGCTCGACGATATACGGCGTCACGATGACCAGCAGCTCCGTCTGCCGGTCCCGTCGCTCCCGCAGGCTGAAGAACGTGCCGATGATGGGCAGGTCCCCCAGGAGCGGGATCTTGCTGACGTTTACCTCCTGCTGGTTGTCCAGCAGGCCGGCGATGGCCAGGTGCTGGCCGGGCCGTAGCTCGACATCCGTCGAGGCGCGACGGGTCAGCAGCGCCGGGATGGTGAACCCGGCGAACTGGAGGCCGTTGGCGAAGTCCAGGGCCGAGACCTCCGGCGTGACGTTCAGTCGGATGCTGCCGTCGTTGGTCACGTGGGGCGTGAAGTTGAGCCGCACGCCGAACTCCTTCCACTGGATCGTCACCTGCTGGTTGGCGCCGCCCTGCACCGACGGGAAGGGGAACTCGCCGCCCGCCAGGAAGGTGGCCTCCTCGCCCTCGAGGGTCACCAGGTTCGGCTCCGCCAGGCTGCGGAAGTCGCCCGTGGCCCGGAGCGCGCGGATCACCGACTCCAGCGACGCGCCGTTGTCGCCCAGCAGGAACAGCCGGACCAGTCCGCTGGAGAGGGTCTCCAGGTCCAGCGTGGCCAGGTCATCCACCTCCCCGTAGCGGTGGGGGTTGTGGAAGAACATGTCCGCCCCCAGCTGCTGCATGGCCGACCGGTTGACCTCGGCCACTCGCACGTGGAGCAGCACCTGCAACGCGGACGGAGCCATCATGTTGTTGATCACCCCGGCGCCGCTGGCCCGGACGATCTCCAGGATGCGGCGCGCGGCCAGGGCGTCCCGGACCGTGCCACTGACGACCACCGCGTCACCGGTAGCCGAGAGCCGGACCGGGAGGTCGGGGAATAGCGTCCGGATCTGGCGCTCGAGCGCGCCGATGTCCGGCGTGACTTCGACCGTGTACAGCTGGACCCGGCCCGCCCGGTCCCAGACCAGGAGGCTCGTGTTCCCCACCTGGAGCCCGTTGACCAGCAGCTCCGTCGGGGACATGGCGATCGCATCCGCGATGTTGGGGTCACCCAGCGCCACCCTCTCCACCGGCTGCATCGTCGTGATCAGCGCGCTGGTCCCACGCGCCACCGAGACCACTCGCGTGGCCTGCGTCAGTACCTGCTGCGCTTCCGCCGGTACCGCCGTCCAGACTGCCACGGCGATCACCAGCCACGCACCGGCCCGGGACATCGTCGTCCGCCTCATCTCTCACCGCCTCCGTCGTCGGAATATGGGTCGGTCACGTGGCTCAGAACCGCTGGATCGAGCGGCTGCCACCCTTGTACATCTCCACGGTCGCCGGCGCCTGTTGCGGCGGACGGG
>CAYXJH010000181.1:0-6672 GCA_964465415.1 uncultured Gemmatimonadaceae bacterium | reverse complement strand
TTCGGCGGCCGGAGCAACCGAGTCCGGAGCCCGGTCATGAACGACGATGGCAACACTCCTACCGGCGCGTCACCCGGTGGGTCCGACGCCATGACGCCCGCGGGTGGGGCCGCGGGCGCCGCCGTTGCATCGCCCGGGGACCCGCCGCCTCCCGCTCCCTACATCGGCGCGTCCGAGTCACCGGCCGAGGCGACGTTCAAGGCCGTGCTGGCCGGGATCCTGTTCGGGATCCTGTTCGGCGCCGCCAACGCCTACCTCGGCCTGCGGGCCGGTCTGACGATCTCCACGTCGATCCCGGTGGCCGTGATGACGGTGGCGCTGTTCCGTGCCCTCCGGGCCGGGGGGGTGCGGAGCAGCATCCTCGAGGCGAACCTCTCCCAGACGGTCGGGTCGGCGTCCAGCTCGGTGGCCAGCGGCGTCATCTTCACCCTGCCCGCGCTTTTCCTCTGGGGCTTCGACACCAACCTGCTCCAGATCACGCTGCTCGCCATGAGCGGCGGGTTGCTGGGGGTGCTGTTCATGATCCCGCTTCGCCCGTACCTCATCGTGCGGGAGCACCACAATCTGCCGTATCCGGAAGGGACGGCTTGCTCCGAGGTGCTGAAGGCGGCCGAGAGCGGCGGATCCAGGGCCCACAATGTGTTTCTCGGTCTGGGTATCGGTGCCCTGTTCAAGGGTGTGACCGGATGGGTCAGGGCGGTACCCGACGTCCTGCACGTGGACATCCCATTCCTCCGGAAGGGTCAGATCGGGTCCGACGTGAGCGCCGCGTTGTTCGGAGTCGGTTACATCCTCGGCCCCCGTATCGCGGCGATCATGGTGGGCGGCGGCACGTTGGCGTGGGTGGTCATCATCCCGCTCATCGCGTGGTGGGGCGAGGGTCGCGCCGAGCCCATGTTCCCGGAGACGGTCCTGCCCATCGCGGCCATGACACCAGGCCAGATCTGGAGCCAGTACGTACGGTACATCGGCGCCGGCGCGGTCGCCACGGGCGGGCTGATCACCCTGATCCGCAGCGTGCCCACGATGATCGCAAGCTTCCGGATCGGGACGCGGCAGCTCCGCGATCGACTGACGACCGGAAGCGAGACCCGGATCCTGCGAACCGAGCACGACCTGCCGCTTCGCGTGGTGGGCATCGGCGCCCTGGCGGTCTTCCTGATCCTTACCCTGACGCCCCAGGCATTCAGCAGCATCGAGATGCCGCTGGGCCGGGCGGTGGCCGCGCTGCTCGTCGTCGTGTTCGCATTCTTCTTCGTCACGGTCAGCTCGCGGATCGTCGGGATGGTGGGCGTTACGTCCAACCCCACCAGCGGCATGGCGATCGCCACGCTCATCGGCACGTCCTCGATCTTCCTGCTGCTCGGCTGGACCGACGACGCCGGGAAGATCGCGGCCCTGACGGTCGGCGCCGTCGTCGCCATCTCGGCCTCCATCGCGGGTGATACATCGCAGGACCTGAAGACCGGCATGCTGCTCGGCGCTACGCCGCGTCGGCAGCAGATGGGCGAGCTGGTCGGTGTCATCACCTCGGCCGGGTTCGTCGCTATGACCGTCCTGTTGCTGGGCCGGGCGTACGGCTTTGGCGGGCAAGAGCTGCCCGCCCCTCAGGCAACGCTCATGAAGCTGGTCATCGATGGCGTGCTCGCCCAGGAGCTCCCGTGGACGCTGGTTGGCATCGGCGCCGGCATCGCCGTGGCCGCCGAGCTCTTCCGCATACCGTCCCTCCCGTTCGCCGTGGGCGTGTACCTCCCCGTCTCCGTCATGGTACCCGTGTTCTTCGGCGGCCTGCTGCGCATGACACTCGAACGAAGCGCCGGCGGCGCGGACGTGGCCACGGCGCGGCGCGAGCGCGGGATCCTGCTCGGCTCGGGCCTGGTAGGCGGCGAAGGGCTGATCGGCGTGGTGATCGCTGGGGCGGCCGCCTGGGCGGTGAGCCAGGGCAGGGCCCCGTGGTCACTGGGGACCGAATGGGCCGGCGGGGCGGCCCCGTGGCTGGCCCTCGCGCTGTTCATGGGCCTGGTCTGGTATTTCAGGCGGGTGACGCTGGGGCGTACGGCCGGGCCCGGATCCGGCCGCTGAACAACGGCGGCGGATCCGACCTGCGTTCCGTCAGCGGGGCGCGGGCCGGCTGCTCCGGAGTCGACCCCGGTCGACCTTTCCCAGGTGCGTGCGCGGCAGCGAATCCATGAACGTGATGGAGCGAGGCGCCTTGTACGACTCGAGCCGCTCCGTGACGAAGGCCAGGAGCTCGGCCGACAGCTCCTCGTTTCCGTCCGTCGAACCGTCACCGGCGGGGCGCCCCTTTGGGCCGAGAACCACGAAGGCGCGGGGACGCGTCAACCCGTCGTCGTCGATGGCGCCGACCACTGCGGCCTCCTCGACGGCGGGGTGCTGTAGCAGGCAGTTCTCCACCTCCTGGGGCGATAGCCACTTGCCGGAGACCTTGAGCATGTCGTCGGCCCGACCCCGATACGTGAAGTACCCGTCGGCGTCCCGGCTCAACATGTCCTCGGATACGTACCACTCGCCGCGGAAGGCGCGGCGAGTCGCCTCCAAGTCTTGCCAGTATGCCGTTGCCCGGGACTCGCCACGAACCCAGAGGTAGCCGACCTCGCCGTCGGGCAGGTCTCGGCCGTCGTCGTCACGGACCCGAACATCGAAGCCGTCCACCGCTCGCCCGAGCGTGCCGGGGCGAACATCACCGGGGCGGTTGGTGAGGAAGACGTGCCACATCTCGGCGGTACCGAGGCCGTCGAGGAGCTCCACGCCGAACATGGCCTTCCAACGGTGGTACAGGTCCACCGGTAGGGCCTCCCCGGCGGATGTGGCGAAGCGGAGGGATGACAGGTCGCGCTCGGTGGCACCGGGGTCGGCGACCATCTGCTGGACCATGGTCGGCACGTTGATCAGGACCGTGGGCCGATGGCGCTCGATGCGGTCGAACAGCGCCGCGGGCGTGCTGCGGTCGGGGAACAGGACCGTCGAGGCCCCGACCGCGAAGGGGAAGAAGAGATTCGAGCCCATGGCGTATCCGAAGAAAAGCTTGGGCACGGATATCGTGATGTCATCGGCGGTCAGACCGAGGGTGGCCTTGCCGTAGAGCTCAGTGGAATTCGCGTAGGACGCATGGCTCTGGACCACGGCCTTGGGCCGGCCGCTGGTCCCGCCCGAGAACAACCAGATGGCCGGGTCATCCCGGTGGGTCGGGAACGTGTCGATCACCGGATCCGCGCCGTCCAGGAGAGGACGCCCCTCCTCGTCTCCCACCAGCAACAGGTCAGGTGAGTGCCGCGCGCCGTGGGCGGCCTCCCTGAACGTCGGTGCAGCGGCGAGGTCCACCAGGGCGACGGTCGCACGTGTGTAATCGAAGAACGCGCGCACTGCCCCGCTGGCCAGGTGTGGGTTGACCATGACCACGACGGCGCCGATCTTCACCACCCCGAACAGAGCCGCGGCGAAGTCGAGTCCGTCGGGCAGGGCGATGATGACCCGTTCTTCGGGCCGCACGCCCCGTCCACGCAGCATGCTGCCGAACCGGTTCGCACGGGCGGCGACGTCGGCGTAGGTGAAGGTGCCGTGATCCGTGCGGAGCGCGATGCGCTCGCCCGAACCCTCCCGGATCCGGTCATCCAGGAAGTAGTCGGCAATGTTGAAGTATTCCGGCGGCGTGTAGGGCCCGGGTCTCATGGCGAGGAGTATACGACGGTCTATGGGCGTCTGGGAACTTTCAGGCATGACGTGGGAGGCCGTGGCCGCGTTGGACCGTGAACGGGTGGTCGCCATCCTGCCCACCGGCGCCATCGAGGCGCACGGCCCGCACCTGCCACTGGATACGGACGTGATCATCGCCCGGGCCATGGCGCGGGCGGGCGCCGACCGCCTGGCCGCCCGCGGGATCGAGGCCCTCGTCCTGCCTCCGCTCGTCTTCTCGCCGGCGCCGTTCGCCAGGAGCTTCCCCGGCACGGTGTCGGTCCGACCGGAAACCCTGACGGCGCTGGTCGTCGACATCGGGCGGTCCCTGGCCGACCACGGGATCCGAACCCTGGCGATCGCCAACGCGCACCTCGACCCGGCGCACCTGGCTGCGCTACACGCGGCCGCCGACCGGCTCGCGAGCACGGGGGGGGGACTGCGTTTCGTCTTCCCGGACATCACCCGGCGCCAACTGGCGGATCGCCTCACGGCGGAGTTCCGCACCGGCGCGTGCCACGCGGGCCGGTACGAGTCCAGTATCGTGCTCGCGGAGCGCCCGGATTCCGTCGACGATCCGACGCGGCGGCGGCTCCCGCCGGTCGATCAGTCCCTTGCCGCGGCCATCCGGGAGGGCAAGCGGAGATTCGAGGAGGCGGGCGGCGATCGGGCGTACTTCGGTGACCCTGCGGCAGCGTCGGCCGAGGAGGGGACGGCCACGGTGGCCGAGCTGGGGCGCATACTGGAGGAAGCCGTGGTGGGCGGCGAGGTCACGACCGACTGACTGCTGGCGCGGGTCAGCCCCCGCCGAGCTGGTCCAGCCTCGCCAGGACACGGTCGATGATCCGCTCCGACAACGCGAAGAGGTGGCGGTGCGCCGCCTGACCGTTGGACAGGAGGGCGACGCCCACGCCACGGTCCCTGTTTCCCTCGATGAACGCCGTGTAGCCCGGGACGCTGCCGCTGTGGGCGAAGTAGCGATCTCCGTCCCGGGTCGTCACCCACCACGTGAGACCCCAGCCCGCGTCGTCTCCACCCCACCCTGCCCCGATCGGACCGCGGAACCGGTCATATTGAACGGTCATCATGGTATCGAGGGTGGCCGGCTCGATCAGCTCACGACCGTCGAGCCTGCCGCCGTTCAGATTCGCACGAAGCCACCTGGCCTGGTCCAGGACGGTGCCGTACACGATACCGGCGGGCCAGACATCGGCCTTGAGGCGGGGTGCCGGGATATGACCCGATTCGGGATCGTAGAGATACGGCACGGCCAGTCGTTCATCCATGCTGGGCGTGGGTTGGAAGGCCGTCGACGTCAGGCCCAACGGATCGAACACCCGCTGCTGCATGTAGATCGCGTATTCCTCCCCCGCCATCTCCTCGATGAGGTAGGCGATGAGGGTATAGGCGATATTGGAGTACCGGACCGAATCCAGGGGAGGGCTCACGATCTGTAGCATCTCCTCGAAGTAGGCCGGGAAAGGGGCGGGCACGGTGTTGCCCCACACCAGGTGCGGTCCGAACGTCACGGGCAGGCCGGATGTGTGGGTGAGGAGGTGGCGGAAGGTTACGGGGCGCGACGGGTCCTCACCCCGGATCCGGACCTCGCCGAGATGCTCCCGCACCGGCTCGTCCAGCCTGAAATGACCCTCCTCCATCAGACGCAGCAGGCCCACCGTCGACATCGCCTTGTACGTGGATCCGATGAGGTACACCGTCTCCGGTACCGCGGGGGTGCGGGCCCAGAGGTTCGCGTACCCATACCCGCCGGCCCACACCGTGGAGTCCCCCACGACGAGCGCGACGGTGAGTGAAGGAATGTTCCCTTCCGCCAGCGTCCGACGGACCTCAGCCTCCAGGCCCGGGATCAGCTCCTGAAGGGCCGCCGGCACGGTGGCCGGCCCCCGACCGCCCACCGCGTCACTGATCGGGCCATGGGCGTGGCAGGCCGCGGCGGCGACCAGGCAAAGAAGGGGGGCCAGCCCCGCACGGCGGGGAGACGGACGGGTGTGCGCCGCACGTTCTGGCCGAGCACTTGCATAGAGGAGGGCGACCGGTAGTACTCCATCACAACGCGCCAGCCGGAGTGCACGCATGAGCACGACTACCATCATCATCATAATTGTGGTTCTCCTTCTCCTCGGAGGCGGCTGGGGCTACACGCGACGCGGCCGAATGTAAGCGGCAAGACACCGACCACAGAAAGCGCGCGGTTTGTTCTCAGCCGGTGCTCTGCATCGCTGCGGCGATCCCGTTGATACTGAGGAACAACAGATCGCGGATCGGCTCGCGTTCGGTCGGGGTCGAGTTTCGGTAGCGACGCAGCAGCTCGATCTGCACGAGGTTCAGCACGTCCGTGTAGGGGTTCCTCAGCGCGATGGATTTCCGGATCACCGGAGCGGACTCCAGCAGGTCGGACTGCCCCGTGATGCCCCGGATGGCGGCGCACGCCTTCTCGTAGTCTGCTGCCACCACGCGGAAAGGGCTGTTGCGCGCGAGCGCCGCGTAGCGTTCGGCGATCTCGAGGCGGGCGCGGGCCATCTCGCGCTGCGCGTTGTCGACCACCGCCCGGAAGAACGGCCACTCCCGATAGAGACGGGACAGGGTGTCGACCCCGGTCTCCTCGATCTCCGCGGCGAGCCCGGCACCCAGGCCATACCATCCCGGCACGATGGCCCGGATCTGTGTCCACGCGAAGACCCACGGGATGGCGCGCAGCCCGTCGAAGTCCACCTCCGCCGAGGGCCCGCGCGAGACGGGCCGCGACGCGATCGGCAGCCGGCTGATCTGCTCGATGGGCGTCGCCTGCACATACCAGCTCCAGAACGTCGGGTCCTCGATGAGGGATCGGTACGCGCGCATGGATGACCGGGCGATGCGGTCCATGACGGCGGCGGCCTGGTGGGGGCTCAGCGCGGGCTCGCCGGAGCTCGCACCGGTCCGGCTCGGGGCGTCGGAGCCGGCGCGCGCTCCGAGGAG
>CAYXJH010000180.1:0-6678 GCA_964465415.1 uncultured Gemmatimonadaceae bacterium | reverse complement strand
GACCAGCGAATCGGCCGTCTGGACCCGTGGCACGATCTCGCTCGGCCACCACAGCCGACGCGCGGCGTCCGCCGTTGATTCGCCAACGGCCGCCAGGCGTGCGCCGGCGGGCGGGGCATCGAGGACGTCGGCCACGGCCGCGACGGCTCTGCCGCTCGTGAACACAACCCAGTCGAACGCGGAGACCTGGCGGAGCGCAGCCAGCAAGAGGGCCGGGTCCGCCGCCGGTGCGCTGCGGATGGTCGGCCAGTGGAGGACCCGCGCGCCACGCTCTCGCAGGGCGCCGCTCAGCCCTTCGTCGCTTGCCTCGTCCCGCGTGACGACGACCCCGACCCCCGCGAGCGGGGGCTCGACCTCAGTGTCCGCCACCGCCGCCCAGGGAGGCTCGGATCGCGTCCATGATCTCGGCGCCACCACGGCCCAGGAGATCGGCGGCCAGCCGGCGGCCCACGGCGGCCGCGTCGGCGGCCGAGCCCTCGTCGCGACCGTGTACCGAGCGACCGCCGTCCAACGACGCCACGACGGCCTCCAACGAAAGCCGGCCGTTGCGCACGGTCGCGTAGGCACCCAGGGGTACCTGACACCCGCCTTCCACCTCCCGGAGCAGAGCCCGCTCCGCATCCGTCGCGCGCCTCGTGTCCTCATGATCCAGTGGCTTCAGCCAGCGTCCGACCTGGCCGTCGTTCACGCGGTGCTGAATGGCGATCGCTCCCTGTGACACGGCGGGCAGCATCACCTGGAACGGGATATGGTCGGTGATCCGGTCCGCCCGACCCAGCCGCTTGAGCCCGGCCGCGGCGAGGATGATGGCGTCGTAGTCCCCATCGTCGAGGCGCCTCAGCCGCGTGGGCACATTACCCCGCAGGTCGGCCACGTCCAGGTCCGGACGCCAGCGTCTCAGGAACGCGCCGCGCCGGAGACTGCTGGTCCCGACGCGGGCGCCCTGGGGGAGCTCGTCGAGGGTCAGACCGGGTCGCGCTACGAGCGCGTCGCGGGGATCTTCCCGCTCGAGAATGGCGCCGAGCACCAGGCCATCCGGCATGGACGTCTCCACATCCTTGAGGCTGTGAACCGCCAGATCCACTCGCCCATCGGCGATGGCCTGCTCCAGCTCCTTCGTGAAGAACGCCTTGCCCGGAAGCCGTGACAGCGCAACGTCCTGGATCCGGTCGCCCTCCGTCTCGATGTGCACCAGCTCGACCGCGGGCGCGTCGGGCTGGGCCCGGATCCGGGCCGCGACATGCTCGGCCTGCCACAGCGCCAGGGCCGAGCCACGAGTGCCGATTCGAAGGGGGCCGGTCATCCCCCGGTCTCCCGCTCCTCGCCGCCGGCGTCGGTCCCCCCAGCCGCGTCCATGTACCGTTCGAGCTCAAGCTCGAACAGCTCCTGCACCGCCACCAGCTTGTGCACCCCGTGGTGCGTGGCCGGGTCGATGCCGCGGATCCGGCTGGTCGGCTGGTGCAGCAGCTTGTTCACCAGGGATCGCGTATACTCGCGCACGATCTCACGTTCCGCATCGCCGAGACGCCGCCCGTACCGATCCAGCTCCCGCTCGCCTATCTCGTGGAACCGATCGCGCAGCGCGCGGATGACCGGCACCACCTGGAGGGAGTCGTACCAGCCGACGAACTGTGCGACCTCGTCCTCCACGATGGCCTCGACCTTCGGGATCTCCTTGGCTCGACGGGCACGGTTCTGCTCCGCGATGCCTTCGAGCGCGTCCAGGTCGTAGAGGAAGATGCTGTCGATGCGCCCCACCGCCGGGTCGATGTTCCGCGGGTTCGATATGTCGATCAGGACCAGCGGCGACGAGCCGCGCTTCCGGACCACCTTGCCCAGATGATCGCTCTGGAGGACCGGTTCTGGAGACGACGTCGCGGTTACCACCACGCTGGCATCGCGGAGCAGGGCCGGGAGATCCTCGAACGGCCGGGATTCCCCACCCACCTCCGACGCCAGCCGAGCCGACCGCTCCGCCGTTCGATTCAGGATGACCAGCCGTGCGGGCCGCTGCTCGGCCATGTGTCGGGCGACCAGCGCACCCGTCTCCCCCGCCCCCACCACCACTACCGTGTGGCCGTCCAGGCCGTCGAATACCTTCAGCGCCATCTCCACCGCGGCGAACGCCACCGACACCGTCCCCTTGCCGATATCCGTCTCGCTTCGGGCTCGCTTGCCGACCCGCAGCGCAGAGTCGAACAGGCGCGTCATGACCGCGCCCGACGTCCGATGGTGGTCCGCCAGCTTGTGCGCTTCCCGGACCTGACCCAGGATCTGTGGCTCGCCCACCAACAGGGACTCGATGCCCGCCGCCACCCGGAACAGGTGGCGCACGGCATCGGTGCCCTCGAGGACGAACGCGTACCGACCGTTACCGAGGTGCGTCACGCCCTTCTCGGCCTCGATCGCCTTGCGGATCAAGCCCTCGCCCCGGGACTGGTCCCGGACCAGGGAATAGATCTCCGTACGGTTGCAGGTCGACAGGACCGACAGCTCCAGGAGATCGTCGCGGTGCGCCCTCAACCGACTGCAGAACCCTTCCACGTCCGCCGGAGCGAGCTGAACCGCGTCGCGGATCGTCGCCGGCGCCGTCTGGTGGCTCGTCCCGAGAACGATCAGTTCCATGCGATCACGTGAAATCGTGGAACGATGGGAACATCAGCGCCAGGAGCAGCGACGATCCCAACATGAGCAGGAACGCCACCACCGACAGGGACGCCAACGTCCGCTTCGGCCAGCCGAGCAGGTAGATCCCGGCCAGGCAGACGCCGTACAACACCCAGAGGCCAACGGTCATCAGGAACTTGGCATCCTGGAAGAGGTTCACCTGGAGCGCACCCGTGCGCGTCAGGTCGAACGCCCAGACCGTGCCGGCCAGGATCGCCACCGTCAGCCCGACCCAGCCGATGGCAAGCGCGCGCACGTTCAGCCGGGACAGGGTCTCGAGATTGGGTAGCCGCTGGAAGAGCAAACCCACGTGTCGGTGCTTCAGCTGACGGTACTGGATCAGGTACATGATGCCGTACACTGCGGACACCGCCAGCGCGACGTAGCCGAGGAGGGCAGTGCTGACATGGATCCCGAACATGGGCGAACGCAAGATGTCCGGGACCTCGCGCGTGTGACTGATGAAGGCGGTCGACAACATCTGGAGCAGGAGCACCCAGGCGAACAGAAACGCGCCGGTGCTCCGGTCTCGCATCTGCCACTCGAGGATCAGGTAGACCAGGGCGACGGCGAACGCGATGAACGTCAGGCTCTCCCAGGTGCTGGCCAGAGGGACGTGCTCGTATTCGATCCCCGCCATGACCAGGTACACGGCGTGGACGAGCACCACGCCCCAGGTGAACGCGGTGACCCTACGGCCCAGCGGACTCTCCTGCTTGACGAAAACGACGAGGTAGCCCAGCAGGGTCACCAGATAGCCCACCGGAAGGAGCCCGTTCAGGAGCGCCAGCGTCGTTTCCATGGCCTACGCCTTCAGGGGTGTCCGATCGTACGGCGCTACCGGGTTCAGGATATTGCGGCACTGGGCATTCGTGCACCCGGGGCAACGCAACCCGTACTGGCGCGTGCAGGCCTCCCCGCTCCGCAGGTGCTCGAGCACGATGTCGGCGAGAACATCCTGGAAGTCGGGATCCCCATTGAACGATGGGGCCCGCTTGAACGCGCCGATCCCCACCCGCCTGGCCAGGTGCGCGTACTCGATATCGATCTCGGACAGGGTCTCGATATGGTCGCTGGTGAAGGCGATCCCGACCACGAGCACGTTCTTGCGACCCTTCGCGCCCAGGTCCTTGATGACCTGCTCCGTGCTCGGACCGAGCCACCGCACGGGTCCCACCTCCGACTGGTAGGACAGGAGGAACGGGTTCGGGAATCCGCCCGCCTTCAACACCTCGTGGACGCTGGCCCCCACTTCCTGAGGGTACGGGTCCCCGCGGTCGATGATGGACAGCGGCAGCGAATGGGCGCTGAACATGATCAGCACATCGTCACGCTCATCCGCCGGGAATTGCTCCAGTCCCTCCCGGACCTTCTTCGCCATCACCTGAATGAACCCCGGATGCGTCGGCCAACGGTCGATGACGCTCCACGTGAAGTCCCGGACCGTGCCTGTTCGGGACGATGCGCGCCAGAGCTCGTTCAGGCTCGACCCCGTGGTGGCGCACGAAAACTGCTGGTACTGGGTGAACGCGACCGCCCTGCGGATCCCGTCCGCCTTCATCTGACGGAGCGCGTCCTCACTCGTCGGCTCGATGTAGCGGAACGCGATGTAGAACCGGTGCGGCGCGGTCTCGGGCGACAGGCGATCGAGGCGGTCGATCATCCCCTGTCCCTGTTCCCGCGTCCAGCGTAGGATCGGCGACCCGCCGCCGATCCCCTCGTAAAGCTTCTGCACGCTCGGTGTCCGGCGCCGCGCGATGAAAGGCCCCAGCCAGCGTTGCGCCGGCAGCTGGATGATCTCCCGGTCCGCGAACAGCTCGTTCAGGAACGGGCCCACATCGTCCACCGTCTCGGGCCCGCCCAGATTCATCAGGACGATCCCGGTCCCGTTCCCCCGCCCGTCTCCGTTTCCGGTCATTCTGCTCCGGCTCGATCCAGGTTTTCGCATGCGAACACGATAAATTCGTGGATCGACCCCCCCCGAACAACCCCCAGAGGCGCCGGTTACGAGAGGATCAGGAATCTCCCGACGCGGGCTGTCGGGATGATCGATGCGGCCGGTCTAGCCGGTGGCCGCTCGCAGGGCGAGGATATTGTCGCGCACGGATGCGGCGCCGCCGAACACGGCTGCACCAGCTACCAGCACGCTGGCTCCGGCGGCTGCCACGATACCCGCATTGTCCGGATCGATGCCGCCGTCGACCTGGACCTCGATGTCCCCGACGTCCAGCCTCTCGATGAGCTCCCGCACCTTCCCGATCTTGGTCAGGGAGGTAGGGATGAAGCGCTGTCCGCCGAACCCGGGATTGACGCTCATGACCAGCACCATATCCAGGTACGGCAGAACCTCCTCGAGCGTGGACACCGGCGTGGCCGGATTGATGGAAACGCCCGGCCGCATGCCGTGGCTCCGGATGGCTTCCACCGACCGGTGAAGGTGCACCGTCGCCTCCTGGTGCACGGTGAGTATGTCCGCGCCGGCGTCGCCGAACACCTCGATGTAGCGCTCCGGCGCGTCGATCATGAGGTGCACGTCCAGCGGGAGGGAGGTGACCCTCCGCAGCGCCGCCACGACGGGCGGGCCGATCGTGATATTGGGGACGAAGTGGCCATCCATCACGTCAACGTGGATCCAGTCGGCGCCGGCCGCCTCCGCCTCTCCGACCGCGTCGGCCAGCCGCGCGAAGTCCGCGGACAGTATCGAAGGGGCGAGCTTCACCGTCACGCCCGTACGCTCCCCTGTCGGACGTCCACACCGCCCGCGCCGGCGACGACGACCGTCTCCGCCATGCCCAGGAACAAGCCCGTCTCCACGACGCCCGGAATGCGCTGAAGCGATGCGTCCAACCCCCGCGCGTCCATGATACTGTCGGGAAACGTGCAGTCGAGAAGGTGATGCCCGCCATCCGTGACGAACGGGGCGCCACCGTCTCCGGTCCTGAGGACTGGCGAGGCGCCCAGGTCGGCGAGCGGCTTCAGCCGCGTGCGCCAGCCGAACGGCACGACCTCCACGGGAACGGGTGCCTTCTGACCCAAGCGATCGACGAGCTTGCCGTCATCGACGACGATCACGAGTCGCGCCGAAACCGACGCGACGATCTTCTCCCACAACAGCGAGCCCCCGAGCCCCTTGATCAGATCGAGGCCCGGATCCACCTCGTCGGCGCCGTCCAACGTCATGTCCAGGGAAGGAACGTCCTCGAGGGTCGCCAGGGGGATGCCTAGCCGGGCGGCGAGATCCCGCGTGTCCGTCGAGGTGGGAACTCCCACGATCCGCCCCAGGGCTCCATGGCTCCGCCGCGCTGCGATCGCTTCCAGAACGAACCGCGCCGTCGAGCCCGAACCGAGGCCGATGCGCATTCCGTCCTCGATCAGCTCGACCGCTCGCTCCGCCGCCTGGCGCTTGAACTCGTTCCGGTTCACGGCGCCAATGTAGACGGCTCCCGCGGGTCACGCAAAAATGAAGAAGGCGCCCGGCCACCAAGCGGCCGGGCGCCTTCCGGATGCTGCCGAAAGATCCGGTGCTACTTCTTGATCACCGGCTCGATCTGCCGCATGGTCTGGAACACACAGCCGACGGGCCGTAGCGGCACGTACATGTATTGCACGCCCGTGATGGCATCACGCAGGTCCCGCCTGTCCCGCAACAGCTCGTTCAGGTCGTCCGTGGCCCGCTGCTCACGCAGCGTCTGCAGGTCCGTCCGGATCGCTGCAACGTCCGGCGCGGCCGCGTACACCGGCACGCCGCGAACGTTACCCAGGTACGTCAGCTCCTGGGGCTCGATCACACGCGCAGTCTGCCACGTGGTGTACTCCAGGTTCAGCGTCGGAGACAGCCGGACCGTCAGGGGCTCACCCTGCACGAACCAGTCGGCGTCCGGCGCCAGCGTCACCGTCGGCAGCGTGCCCTCGATCGGCCGCCGCTGACCATCCACGACCACCACCGTGTCACGCGTCTCCGGCAGGAACAGCGCGTTCACCATCCGGATCCCGCCCGGCGCGGCCGGATCG
>CAYXJH010000179.1:0-6738 GCA_964465415.1 uncultured Gemmatimonadaceae bacterium | reverse complement strand
GTTCACGTGCGGCTTCGTCCGCTCGAACTTCGCCTTGCCCATTAGCCCCTGTCCTCGACCTGGTGTGCGGTGCGGTGTCTTTCCTGTCCCCTGCATGCGATCAAGCCCGCGACGTCCCGTCCGTCCGGGATGCCGCCGGCTCGCTACGATCGCGGACCAACGAGCTCGCGATGGGATTTGAACCCATGACCTCTTCCTTACCAAGGAAGCGCTCTACCCCTGAGCTACGCGAGCGGTTATCCAGGCCCGGTCCCCTTCCACATGCGCTGCGACGTCGGGCACCGAGTGTGTTCCTCTGTCTCTCACGTGGCACGGACGCGTCGCGGCTGCGGGCCAGACGGCGCGTCCGTGGGCCACGCGCCGGTTTTCCGGCGGCGGCGCGTCCGGGGCGACCCCGGTAGTAGAGACAGACCGGTAGTATACAGGGGGTTCCAACGACTGTCAACACGCCGAATCCGTGGCGGTTACGCCGCCGATGACCCCTCAAGTGAAGGCGTCGAGAGAGCGGAACGGTCGGGTCGAACCGGGTGCGTGGATGCGGGGGCTCACGACCCTGGGGGCCCGGGCGTTGGGACATTGGTGCGGAGCCCACCCCACCCCCAGTGCGCGGTGACCCAGGCCCGTCGGATGAGGGCGAGGGTCCAGCGGCGGTCGTGTTCGGGGGACTCCCGGACCCGGTCGCCCAGGACAAGCCTGGCCAGGCGGTCCAGGATGCCGCCGTCTTGAGGCCGGGCCGCCTGATTGGCGGCGTCGAGCGGTGTCCAATCGGATCGGATGCCGGCCTCCGCGCAGCTGGCCTGGAGCCGCTCGGTGAGGCCCTGGCCGATCAGGCCGTGGCTACTGTCGGCGACATCCCGGGGGTCGGCAAGGAGGAACCCGTCGATGCTGCCGTAGAGGCGAAGGATGAGTGCGGCCCGGCGCGGCCCGATCCCGTGGATCTGTCGGAGAGCCGCCTGGTCGGCCGGCCCGTTGAGGTATCGTTTCCAGTGCGGGTGCCTGCCCTGGATGTCGTCCGCCCGCACGCGTGCACTCCTTTCGCCGACGATCCGTACCAGGAAACGGGGGTGCATGAGGCGTGCCGATCGCGGCGGGGCGCGGCGTCCGTCGCGGCGGATGAGAAAGCGCCGGCGACACCGAAGTGGCGACCGGCGCGTTCAGAGCGGGAGACGGGACTCGAACCCGCGACCCTCAGCTTGGAAGGCTGATGCTCTAGCCAACTGAGCTACTCCCGCGACAGGAATGAAGCTCGCGATCCAGCGGTCCGAGGTCAAGCAGGCGAAGGTTCGCGGAGCTAGACCAGCCGTCTTGCGTTGTCGAGCCTGATCCCTTCGTTCGGCCGATCGCCAAAGCGCCAGACGGTGCGCTGGCCGTTCGGGCGCATGATGACGGCGAGAGACCCGAGCATCACCCCGGCGTCATCCTCGTCGGATGTGTAAAGCACTCGCAGGTCGATGTCGTCGGATCGCACGCGACCGCCCGACGTCGTGGGTTCGAGCGCTTCGCGAATGAGTTCCTGCGCCACGGTGTGCGGAAAGTTGTGGGCCCCACCGCCGGCGACACTGGAGATGAGCGTCAGAGCGGGCCTGATCCGGGCGACGAGCTCCAGATTGACCCCGTGCTTGGAGCCGTGGTGTGAGACCTTGAGGACATGACCCTTGAGCAGGTCCGATCCCATACCCGCGGCAATCGCCCGAGCCGCCGCTGAGTTCGACGTGTGGAGTTGCGGGAAGTCGGTCAGCACGAAAGACCAGGAAAGCGTCTGTGCGTCGCCTCCGAGGACCAGCGAGCTGGTCCGGCCGCTCTCGAGCAACACGCGGTGGGCATCCCGCTGGACCACGCGGGAGGCCGGGAACTCGAGGCGAATGGAGATGGAGGAATCATTGATCTCGACCCCGTAGGTATCAAAGCGGTTCTTTAGATGAACGGAGGGCGACAGCACGGTGATGCAGACGTTTCCGATCCATCGCCGCAACCCACTCGTCGGGTTGGCATACATGAGCCTGGGCAACGACTCCACGCGCTTCATCATCTCCTGGTAGTCCGCCGTGGTGTGGAAGTAGCCGGGGTCCCAGAACTCGGCGATGCGGTCCGGGAAGGCGTCGAGCAACTCGGCCATCCCGCGGATATGGTCGGAGTGGGGGTGGGTCGCGACCACGAGGGCAATGGAGCCGAAGGCGTCAGCGCTTGCGGTCGGCAGCATGCCTTCCGCAAGCAGCTGATCGATCAGGGGCGGCAGTTTGCCTTTGCGACCCGCGTCCACCACCAGCGCGCTGCGCGTGGTCGCTTCGCCGAAAGACGGGAGCAGCACCAGCTGAGCGTCGCCGTCCCCTATGTTACAGAGGAAGTAGACGAGATCCTCTTCGCGTACGCTATCGAGGAACGCGCGCGGACTGGCCTGCGTCTGGAACCTTGCCTCGGGAATCTGCTTCGGCGCGGCCACGGTTCAGACAGCCGGGAAGCTGTGGCCACCGCCAGGGGCGTCGGGGGCGATGTCAGGTTCCGCCGGGAGGTCGGCCAGCATATCCTCTTCGCTGGGGCTCAGTTTCGGCGCGACGGCGGCGAAGAGTGCGAGCTTCGCGGCGTCGCGTGCCGCACGGGTCACGTCTGCACCGATGCGCCAGTCGCTGACGTCATCGGGGAGGTCAGGGCCCTGGACGAGAAACACGTCCCCGATCCTGAGCGGCCGGATCTCCTGGGCATGTCGCGCGCGAGCCGCATCGACCACTTGCTGCGCGTCGTCGAGATCCACCACCCGGGTTTCGCGGGTCGATTCGAAGGCGAGTCTACCCAAGCCATCGAGATGAGGCCACGGAGCCGCGTCGAACACGACGCGACCGAACGCCAGATCATCGATGGCCACGTACCAGTCTTCCCCACCCGGAACCAGCACCTCGCTCGAGCCGTCCACGAAGTGGATCGGCACGGGCCAGGGACCTGCCGGGTGAGCGCCTTGATCCTCCGGTGCTGCGCGTTGCTGGTACATGGTCGATTCTCGCGAGATGGAGGGGTTCCGGATCGAGGATGCTTCCGCCTCACCTTCGGGTCAAGCATCATGGTGGCCGAGCCGAGCAGTCCGACCGTTCGCCCAACTGCTCGTCGCCGCCACGGCTCAAAACCTCTCCCCCCTGGCCTCCCGCACGTGGCTGCCGACGGCCCGGATCCGCGGCCACATCGTCCAGAAGTAGATGGCGACCCCCACGACCTGGCCCAGGCCGCCCAGGACCACGATCCAGGGCAACGCGGCCAGATCCCACCATGCCCGACCCACCTCGCCAATGAAGCGGGCCGCGGTCGAGATCGTCAGGACCCAGTAGGCGGCCGCGGCCCGGGCGGGGCGATATCGCGTATCCTCCTTCGGCGCGCGCGGGAACAGCCAGAGCGCGACGCCCAGGATCAGGAACATGATGAACCCGACGGTCACCGCGTGCATGTGGGCCGATACCAGGGACGGGTGCGGCCAGACCCCGAAGATCTCCCTGCGCACGAGGACCCAGGATCCCAGGAGCAGACCCGCGAACAGGAAGACGATCCCCGTCTTGATGAACCTTCGGACGAGGGTGAACACGCCGTCAGGCCGGCGGCGCCGCGTCCAGCGAGACCAGCGACGGATCGGACGTCTTGCTGCCGCAGCCCGAGCCGCCGCGCCGGCCGAGCCATGTGTCCCAGGCCACCCGGTAGCGCGACGTGCTGGGGGCCAGGACCAGTGATCCTGCGAACCGGCCCAGGGCGAGCCGGGCCATCAGCTCGCCGATGCCACGGCCTTCGTAGATGGCGGTCTCCGGCCCGCCCCCCAGGATCCGGATGTGGCGGAGGCGATCCCCCGCCAGCTCCAGCAGTCGGGCCGCTGTCCGACCCACGGCACCCGCGGCCGGCTCGGCGTCCCAGGCGACTACGATGCCCGCCGAGACGAGGTCACGGATGACGATTTCCGGAACATCGCCGCGGATGGCGACCGCGACCTCCGCCCCACCCGTCCGCAGGCGGTCCGCCGTACGCAGAACGATCTCGGGCGAGGCGATGCGATCCACGATCAGGGTCGTGTCGAGGAGACGGGCCTGGCGAGCGGCGTGCTCTACGTCGACCCCATCCGAGCGTGTCCGGAACGCAGTGATGACGACGCCGGCCCCGGCGGCGCGCCGGACCACCGCCATCCCATCCGTCGACCACGAGGGTCCCCCGACGCCGTGGGCATCACGGTCCCGTAGCTCGAGGCCGGTGAGGCCGCGCCGTGCACACGCCTCGAGCAGGTCGTCCAGCGTGGCGTCCGGTGCGGCGGCGGAGCTCAATCCCAGGCGCATCACGCCCCCGTCCTCGAAATCTCGACCCGCCAGACCACCGGCCCGCTCTCCAGGTATTCCCAACCGAACTCGCCCTCGTGCTCGTACTGGAACTGGTAGCGCAACGGCTTCGGGTCGTGATCGTTCACCAGGACGAACGACTCGCCGGGGCCAAGCGCCGCGAAGGTCTGGAAGATCGTCGGGTGCTTCTCCCGGGGCGGGATCACCCGGACATCCAGGATTCGTTGCTGGGTCATGACTCCCCTGGTTCCGTTGACTGGGCCCGTCGAATGAACACGCGCACGAGGTCCGGCGACTGCTCCCGGATCTCGTACGAATACCCCCGCGCCTCCAGCTGCGGGAGCAGGAACTGCGGGACGCGCGCGTTGATCTGCACCAACGTCGCGCCCGGCGGCAGCTCCTCCAGCGCGGTCAGCGTGCGTACCATGGGCTCGGGTGGCTCGAGCTCGCGGACGTCCAGCACCACGACATCCCCGGCATCGGCAGCAGCGACCTCGGCCGATTCGACGCCGCCGAGGGCGGATTCCCCTTCATCCCCGCCCGCCGGGTAGAACCAGACCTGCCAGTCATCATCGGCGAGGCGCTCGGTGTAATGCGCGAATCCGTGTTTCTCCATGACCGCGTAGAGGGGCACGGGCTCGAAGATGGCCCGAAGACGGAGGGCGCCACCGGCGGGAACCGTCTGGCGGGCGGCCATGATCCGGCTGAAGGGTTCTCTGCCCTCCCGGAGCTCCTCCCGCACGTCCAGCGTCACGACTGCCTCGTTCGGGATGGCGGCCAGCGCGGAGGGGCGATCGGGGCTCACCACCCGCCCTCCCGGATCATCCCGGGATGCCATGCAGGCTCCCACACCAGCTCCGGCACGACGGTCCCTACCCCGGGAACCAGCGACACGGCCTGCACGATGCCGTTCGTAATGTGCTGCTCCATCGGGCAGCCGGGGATGGTCAGGCTGTACCTCACGTGCACGGCGTCGTCGCGGATCGCGATCTCGTAGATGAGACCGAGGCTGACGATATCGAGGCCCACTTCCGGATCGATCACCGTGCGCAGGGCGTCCCGCACGACCTGCTCCGTGGGAGCGGCCGGCGGGGAGCCAGCCAGCCGTACCAGCGCTGCGTCGTACGACCCGTCGCCGTTTCGTATCATGGTTTCATCCTCGCAAGCTGAAGCATCTGAAGGCCGTGTATCCCAACACCTGTGGCCAGCACGCCCGCCGCCAACCGCGCCGGCCCCGTCAGGCCCAGGACGACCGCGACGACGAGCGCGACGGCCCCGAGCAGCAGCATCGCCGCAGCCAACGTCGCCAACCGCGCCGAATAGAGCTCCGATACCAGAGGGACCTCTTGCTTTCCGGCGAGCGGACCGAACCGGTGGTACCAGACCAGAAACGGTACGATCTTGTAGTAGTGCGCCGAGACGAAGAGGCTGATTCCCAGGACGACCACGAGCACGTACGCGGTCGCGAGGTGCGCCGCCACGCCGGTCACGAGAACGGAACCCGCCAGCAACAGACCGCAACCCAGGAGCGCGAGGCCCGCGGCGGCCAGCCTCATGCCAGGGTCGAGTGCAGGCCGATGGCGACGCCGGTAGAACTGCCGGCACTGGAGCAGGAAGCAAACGAGACCCGAAGCGATCAACGCGGCGGGTAGCCATCGGCTGAGCACGGGCGGAGCATGGTGCAGCACCGCCAGCACGCCGCAGCCGGTGGCAATGAGCGCCACCGCGGCTTTCGCGAACCGGTCCCCGACGCCGTGGCTCAGGAGGAACATGGGAAGGAGCCGGTGCGCGACACCCACCATGGCCAGGAGCACCCAGCCGGCGAGAGCGATATGAAGGTGCACCCCCATGGCCAGGAGTCTGTGCCCGGCCATGTAGCCCCAGCGCAGGTTGCCGGCCAGGGCAATGCCCAGCACCAGCGTAACCACGAGGAACGTATCCGCTGCGGCCAGCGCCCACCACGTAACATCGCGGTGCGAGGATCGAACGAGCGTCGCGCCCAGGTTGCCGGCGAACAGGAGGACGCCGGTGCCCAACGTGGCCGCGCCGAGAAGCATCACCGACGTAGAGCCGGCCAGAAGCCCGCCGACGAACAGGGCCAGGCCTGGAGCGTACAGCACCAGCGTCGCTCGGGCGAGACGCAACGATCGAATCGGCTCGCCCAGCGCGACCGGCAGGAACTGGTACAGCGCTCCCATGATGGAGGTCGTGATCCAACCCAGCGTGAACAGGTGCGTCACGGCGGCCACGCGCGGGGACAGGTAGAAACCTCGGGCCAGGTCGGGCGCGACCACGACCGCGCCCACCGTTCCAAGGCCGAGGAACACCAGCGCCGTGGCGAAATGAGAGCCAGGCAGCGCGAACGGAGGCGCGTGGCGGGCGGCGGATCCGGCCAGGGGCCCCGCCGTCCGCGGCGGACTCGACGCCAACCCCGGCGTCC
>CAYXJH010000178.1:0-6753 GCA_964465415.1 uncultured Gemmatimonadaceae bacterium | reverse complement strand
GTGCCAGTCCATCGCCCGTTTCCTGAACATCCGGAGCGTGGTTGGCGCCGCGCTGTCGCCCGACGGCCGGACGCTGATCTACCGGACCAGCACGACCGGGCTACCGCAGGTGTGGCGCGTTCAGCCGGGGGCGGGGGGCGCCGAGGCCCACCCGGAGCAGCTGACGTTCGGCAACCGCGTCCAGTTCGCGGCCTACTCCCCGCGCGGCGACTGGATCGCCTATGGCAGCGACCGGGCGGGCGATGAGCGCACCCAGTTCTTCCTCCTCGCCACCGACGGCACCGTGGAGCGGGAGCTCACACCCGCGGACGGCGCATTCCGCAACTTCGGCGGCTGGTCGCCTCACGGCGATCGCATCGCGTACTCGTCGACGGAGCGGGACGGCCGCAACTTCGACATCTGGGTCCGTGAGATCGACCGGGCGGGCCGACCGGTCGGCGAGCCGCGCATGGTGCTGGAAGGCGCGGGTAACATGGAGCTCGTCGCCTGGCGGCCCGATGGTGAGGCGGCGATCCTCGCGCAGGGGAGGGGGGAAGCGGACAACGACCTCTTCCTTCTGGACATGGCGTCGGGGCGGCTGGATACGCTATTCCAGCCGGAAGCCATGTCGTCCTACCGGAGCATCCAGTGGACGCCGGACGGGGCGGCGTTCTATCTGGCGACGAACCATCATCGCGACATCGCCGGCCTGGCGCGATACGACGTAGCGAGCCGCCGTCTGACCTGGGTGGACGAGCCCGAGTGGGATGTGGAGGCCGTCGCCCTCTCCCACGATGCCCGCTACCTCGCCTGGTCGGTGAACGAGCGCGGATGGTCCCGGCTGCGACTCCGTGATCTCCGCACCGATCGGGACGTGCCGCTGCCCGACGCACGGGCGATACGGTTGCCCGCCGGCGTCATCACCGGCTTGTCCTGGGCCCGGGCGGCGAACCGCCTGGCGATCACGGTGAGTGGCGTGCGCGTACCCGGCGACACCTGGATCTTCGATGCGGAGCCACGCACCCTCGAACGCGCGACCCGATCCAGCACGGCAGGGCTGGATCCCTCGGCCTGGGTCGCGCCGGATCACGTATCGTTCGACGCGTTCGACGGTCTGCCCGTCCATGGGCTCCTGTACCTGCCCACCGTGACCGGCCCCGAGCGCCCGCCGGTGGTGGTCACGCTCCACGGCGGCCCCACTTCCCAGGCCCGGCCGGGCTTCGACGCCGTGAAGCAGTACCTGCTGTCCCGCGGCTACGCCGTTTTCGACTTCAATTACCGTGGCTCGACCGGGTACGGTCAGGCGTTCACGCAGGCGGACAACCTGCGCCGGAGGACGGATCAGATCCGTGACCTGGAAGCAGCCGCGCTGTACCTGCGGGGCCGCTCGGACGTGGACGGGACCCGCCTCGCCGCCATGGGCGGGTCGTACGGCGGCTTCATGACGCTGGCCGCCCTGGCCTGGCATCCCGAGTTGTACTCGGGCGGCGTGAACATCGTGGGGGTGGCCAACTGGATCACGGCGCTGGAGGACGCCAGCCCGTCGCTCCGGAACTCGGACCTGGTGGAGTACGGGGACGTGGAGGACCCGTCGGACCGAGAGTTCTTCCGCTCCATCAGCCCGATCGAGTTCGCCGACGAGATCACAGGGGACTTGCTGGTGATCCACGGGGCCAACGACCCGCGGGTCCCGGTGGCGGAGGCGGACCAGATCGTGTCCGCGGTCCGCCAGCGGGGCGGGGAGGTCACATACCTGCGGTTCCCCGACGAGGGGCACGGCGTGTCCAGTCTGCCGAACCGGATCACGGCGTACCAGCAGGTCGCGCGTTTCCTGGACGGTAGCATCGGGGGCCCCGCGATGCCGTGCGCGGATCGATGAACTTCGACCCGCTGGTGTGGCAACACGCCCTGTGGGCCGCGGTGATCATCATCGTGGCCGCGGCGACCGGGAGCATCGTCCACACCGTGGTCTTCGCCGTTGCCCGCGGGGTCGCGAGACGTACGGAGGGCGACCTGGGCGAGCGCGTGGTCCGGTACGCGCGTCGACCCGCGCGGCTGATCTTCCCGCTGGTGGCCATCCAGCTCTTCTATCCGGTGGTCACGCCGTTCCTGTCGCCACCCATCTTCGGCTCCTTGCGACATGCCCTCGGCCTCGGCCTCATCGCCGGTGTGGCCTGGCTGATCATCTCGCTGAGTCGCGTCATCGAGGACGCGCTCGGCCTCCGGTTCCGCATGGACGTGAGCGACAACCTGGCCGCACGCCGTGTGCATACGCAGGCCCGGGTGCTCCGCAGGGCCGTCACCGTCCTCATCGTGGTGGTCACGGCGGGCGTCATGCTCATGACGTTTCCCCAGGTCCGGGAGCTGGGCGCCAGCGTGCTGGCGTCGGCGGGCCTGGCCGGGATCGTCGTAGGGTTCGCCGCCCGCCCCGTCCTCCAGAACCTCATCGCCGGGATCCAGATCGCCATCGCCCAGCCCATCCGGCTGGATGACGTGGTGATCGTAGAGGGTGAGTGGGGCCGGATCGAGGAGTTTACCGCCACGTACGTCGTCGTGAGGATCTGGGACCAGCGGCGCCTCATCGTGCCGCTCAACTATTTCATCGAGAACCCATTCCAGAACTGGACCCGGACGGAGGCGGATATCCTCGGCACCGTCTTCCTGCACGTGGACTATACGGTGCCGATCGAGGAGGTGCGGCAGGAGCTGCACCGCCTGCTCCAGGCGTCCGACCTCTGGGACGGCCGCGCCTGGGGGCTGGTGGTGACGGACGCCACCGACCGGACCCTCGAGCTGCGCGCGCTGATGAGCGCGGCGGACGCAGGCACGGCCTGGGACCTGCGGTGCGAGATCCGGGAGAAGCTCATCGCCTATGTGCAGGCCCGCCACCCGGGCGGCCTTCCGACCATCCGGGCCACCATCGGCGACGGCGCCGGCTTGCCCGTCCGCTAAAGCGTTGCGCGAGTCGGTCGACACTGCCATCAGGACAGATCCGGTCCACAGGAGGGCGGATGGCAGAAAGCTCCCGCCACGCGCATGGCCCGCACGGCCACGAGGCGGTTGCCTCGCTCATCGACGTGCTCCCGGTCGCTCTGATCGGGCTCGATCGCGATGACCGCGTGACGCATTGGAACCCGGCGGCGGAACAGCTGTTCGGCTGGACCGCCGAGGAGGTGTTGGGCGCGCCGTATCCGGCCGCCCCGCCGGGCCGCCTCGAGGAGCACCGGATCCTGCTGGACGACGCGTTACGGGGCGGCAGGACCTACCCGGGCATCGAGACGCAGCAGCGGCGCAAGGGCGGGTCTCTGATCGATGTCGCTATCTGGACCGCGCCGCTACCGGCGGGCGCGGGAGGACCGGACGTGGCGATCGGGGTGATCCTGGACCTGACCGAGCGGAAAAAGCTGGAGACGCAGCTGTACCAGTCGCAGAAGCTCGAGGCGGTCGGCCGTCTGGCCGGCGGGATCGCGCACGACTTCAACAACCTGATCACCGTCGTCACGGGCCAGTCCGGGTTGCTGCTGGAGGACCCGGCGCTGCCACGCGATTGGCGGGAGAGCGTGACGGCGATCGGCGAGGCCGCCGATCGGGCGGCCCTCCTGACACGCCAGCTCCTGGCCTTCAGCCGGCGGCAGGTACTCCAGCCCCGCACGCTCTCCATCAACGAAGCGATTTGCGAGATGCAGGGCACGGTGCAGCGGTTGATCGGGTCGGACGTGGAGATCGTTACGGAGCTGGCCCCGGACCTCGGCCACGTGCGGGTGGATCCGACACAGCTCCAGCAGATCGCGCTGAACCTGGTCGTGAATGCCCGGGACGCCATGCCAGGCGGCGGACGGCTGCGCTTCGTTACGACCAATGCCCGCATCGATGCGGACATGGCATCCGAGTTTCCCTACGCGGTGCTGATCGGCGACTACGTACGGCTCGATGTCCAGGACTCCGGAGCGGGGATGGAGGAGGGCATCGTGGACAGGGTCTTCGAGCCGTTCTTCACCACCAAGGCCCGCGGCAAGGGGACGGGTCTCGGGCTGAGCACGGTGTACGGAATCGTGAAACAGAGCGGCGGCTACATCTGGGTGGACAGCGTCCCCGGGCAGGGCACGACGTTCCGCATCTACCTGCCGCGGGTAGCGGCAGGGCCAACGGACCTGGAGTCTGCTGGCGCCGCGGTCCCCGCTCCGGCGGAGCCGTCCCCGGACTTCGCCGGCGAGACCATCCTGCTCGTGGAGGACGAGGCCGGCGTCCGCGACCTGGCGCGCCGCGTGCTCCTGGCGGCCGGCTACCGGGTCCTGGAAGCGGTGGACGGGGAGGAGGCTATCGCGCTGGCGCGAGAATACCGCGGCGACATTGACCTACTCGTCAGCGACGTGGTGATGCCCGGTCAGCGCGGGCCCGCCGTGTTCCGGCGCCTGGCCGCCGACCGCCCCGGCCTGCGTGCCCTCTTCATGTCCGGCTACAGCGAGGAGGTGCTGGCCCTCGAGACCTTCGTGACTCCGGTGGTCGCGTTCCTGGCGAAGCCGTTCACGCCCGCCACCCTCCGGCAGGCTGTCGCGGATGCGCTGCGCCCCAGGGCCGAGGCGGGCGTCTCGGGAGGATGACGGATAACCGGGACGAGGACGACCGATCCGGCGACGAGCCACCTGCGGAGCTCGCCGGCGCAAGGCCCTGGCTGGTCCTAACTGTCGGGGCGCCCCCGCGACATGAGACCTTCCTGCTGGTAGACGCGCTGCATCGACTGGGCGCACGGTCCATCGAACGGCACGGAGACCGCGTCGCGGCCACGTTCCCACCACCCCGAAGCGTTCCGGCACTGCTCGAGGAGGCGCGGCTCGTGATACGGTCCAGTATTACGGTGACCGACCCTGCTCTGGAGTGGCGGTGGCAGGAGCACGAGACGTTCGCAGACAAATGGCTGAGAGAGCAGGCGGCCCGTCGCGTGAGCGGGCGGATCATCGTGGCGCCCGTCGGCTCGGATGTCACCGCGCAGGGCGACGATATCCTCATCCTCCTTCTCCCTTCCACCGCGTTCGGGACGGCCGAGCATCCCACGACCCGGGCGTGCCTGGCCATGCTCGAGGGCTCGGTCGCGCCGGGCTGCCGCGTCGCCGACGTGGGCACGGGCTCCGGCATCCTGGCCATCGCCGCAGCCAGGCTCGGAGCCGAGCGCGTGCTGGCCGTCGACGCCGATGCCCACGCGGTCACCGCGGCCCAATCCAATGTCACGCTCAACCGGGTGGAAGAGTGGGTGACGGTCCGGCAGTTGGACGTGAGGCCCGATGCGGCACCGTTGCTCGGGCACAACGACGTGGTCGTCGCGAATCTGCGCGCCGAGATCATCGTTCCGCTCCTGCCGGTCTTCCAGGCCGCGCTGGCGCCTTCCGGGGATCTCGTGATCTCGGGGATCCTTGGCACGGAGCGGCCCCGTGTGCTTGGCGACGCGGAAAGGTCCGGCTGGGTGTTGCGTGAGGACATGGAAACCGAAGGGTGGTGGACGGGCCGGCTCATGACGCGCTGAGCTGATCCGGGCGACGAGGCTTCGATGACGTCGCGCGCCCTCCAATGGCTTCGACGGGGGAACTTTGACCTTGCTCACGGGCTATGTGTTTGTCCCGCAACGATTTGGATTTGCGGGGAGTCGAAGCAGACACGGACCGGATCGAGGTATTCATGCATCGGATTCAGCGCGGCGCTCAGCGTCGCTCCACGGCCTTCATGACGGCGTTCCTTCTCCTGATCGCGCTGCCGGAGGCGCGCGCGGTCGCGCAGGAGGAAGGGCTCACCCCGGCCCACGTCGCCCAGATCGAGTCGATCTCGAGCGTGGCGATCTCGGAGGACGGGCGGCACATCGCGTTCACCCGCGTGGTCCCTGCGGACCCGTTCGTGACCAACACCACGCCGACGGCGCAGCTCCACGTTCACGACCGGGAGACCGGCGACTCCCGGGCGCTGTACGTGGCGACGAGCGTGGCCAGCGTGGCTTTCCGGCCCGGCCATGGCACGATCACGTTTCTCGCCAGCGTCGAGCAGGGCGTGCCTCGCTCGGTGTACGAGGTCCCTGTCACGGGAGGCTCGCCGGCTCGCGTGCTCGACTTCGAACAGCCCGTATTGGGGTACTCGTGGTCGCCGGACGGCAAGCGGCTGGCCTTCATGGCCAACGATGCGGTCCGGGAGGCGGCCACGCCGCTACCCTACCGGGCGCGGTTCTACGAGGAGAACCTGCCGCAGCGGCTCGGCTACGTAGCGGACGTCGGGACGGGTGAAGCGCCGCGCGCGATTCGCCATCGCGGGTCGTACCACCACATGGAGTGGAGCCCTCAGGGGGATCGGGTCGCCGTGGGCGTGGCGCCCACCCCTCGGATCGATGACACGTTCATGGCCCAGTCGGTGAAGGTGATCGACGCGACGACGCTGCAGGTCGCCGCGGAGATCGACAACCAGGGCAAGCTGGGCGCACTCCGCTGGAGCCCGGACGGCCATCGCCTGGCGCTCCTGGCGGGACATGACACCCACGACCCCATCGATGGCCGGATCCTGATCGTGCCCGCCACGGGCGGGACGCCGACGAACGTCCTGCCCGACTTCCCGGGGAAGTTCGAGTCCATCGCGTGGACGGGTAACGATCAGATCCACTTCATCGCCAGCCAGGGCGTGGAGAGCGTGTTCGGCTCGATCCGCCCGGATGGCACCGGCATGGAGACGCTCGCCCGGCCGGAGGCCATGGCCCTCGCCGCGTTCGACCGGGCCGCCGCCGGCGCGGTGGCGTTCGCGGCC
>CAYXJH010000177.1:0-6765 GCA_964465415.1 uncultured Gemmatimonadaceae bacterium | reverse complement strand
GGGGTCGGGAGCGCACGCCTGCCCGCCTGGGCGGCGCTCGTGGCCGCCTGGACGATCCCGGCGACGCCGATCCTCTTCTTCGTCGCGCCGCCGCTCATCCTGTCGGGCTCCCTGCTGGGACTGGTGCCGGTGGTCGCCCGGGCATGGGCGTTCTGGGCGACCGTCCTGGCGCTGGTGTTCTGGCTCGTGGTGTACGCCCGGCACCGGATCCGGCCGGCGTACGCCGTGGCGTATCCGTTGGGCGCGCTCATGAGCAGCCTGGTCTTCGCCCGCGCCATGTTTAGGTGGCGTCGGTAGTGCCATCCTGACCGATCAACGAAGGGAGAGCGGACATGGAGGATACGATCTTTGGCAAGATCGCCCGGGGCGAGGTCGAGGCAGACGTGCTGCACCGGGATGACCTGGTCACGGCGTTCCGGGACATCAACGCGCAGGCGCCCACCCACGTGCTGATCGTGCCGAACGAGCCGATTCCCACCGCTGCGGACGTGGAGCCGAGGCACGAGGCCGCGCTCGGCCGGATGTTCACGGTGGCGCGGCGGATTGCCGAAGACGAGGGGATCGCCGAGGCCGGCTACCGGCTCATCGTGAACACGCGAGGACACGGCGGCCAGGAGGTGTACCACCTGCACATGCACGTGCTGGGTGGACGACCGCTCGGCCCGATGCTCTCGCGCTAGCGACCTTCCCGGTGGGTCGGTCTACGGGTTCGGCACCGGCGGGTGGCCGGGGGGCAGCGCGTCGGCCGGTGGCATTGGCCCCTGCGGGGACTCGTCCATGGGCATCTGCTGGGGATGGCCCGCGCCCAACCCCGGGGTCAGCGCGTCCGCCTGCATGAGGGCGGAATCGGCGGCGGCCTGGTTGCCGCGGGCCGATTCGGCCATGTGCAGGCCGAACCACGGCGCCGCGATGTCGGGGTCGCGATCGGCCGCGCGGCGGAAGAGTTGGGCAGCGTCGTCATAGCGACCCTCACGGTACGCGACGTTGCCGCTGTCGATTGTCGCCCGCAGCTGATCGGACCACCCGGCCCTGGCCTGCTCCATGGCGTCCATGTCGGGCTGGGCGTCCGGCTCGGCCCGGTCGCATGCGGCGATCGCGGGCAGCACCGCCACGAGCATCGCCAGGGTCCTCTTCCTCATACGTTGCACTCTCCTCATGCGCGGTCAGAAGACCGGCGTGTCGATGTGACAGGCGAAACAGATCGCCGGGTTCCGGTTCCAGGCGCGACGTGCGTCGAAGTCGCGGCCGTGGGGGTTCACGCGGAACGCGCCGAGCTGGGAGTGACACTGCAGACAGTCGGTCTGCACGTGACAGGTGGCACAGCTCTCCAGGGCGTAGCGCGCCGGCTGACCGTGCCGTAGCAGCCAAACGGGCTCGGCGTCGTGGAAGCCCACGTCGAGCCGGCCGACGGCCTGGAACCCCACGTTCTGGTGGCAGTCCCGGCAGAACGCTGCGGTATCGTGGCAGCTCGAGCATTCGAGCCGGCGGTTGTAGGCCTCCGCCGAATGGCGAGACTGATAGTTCGGCGGGTGGAACTGCGGCCCCGCGATCTGGTGCGGCAGCTGGGCCCGCACGAGGGACGCCTCGTGGCAGTCGGCGCAGAACGTCCGGGTGTGACACGTGGTGCATACGGCAGGGTTCGCCGCGGCGATCGGGCCGTGGCGCTCCATGAATGATGCCATCATGTGGGACGGCGGGATGCGGGCGGCCAGGAGCACGCCGGGCGCCCGCACGTCCTCGGCACGGGGCAGCGCCACGGCGCTGGCGGGAAGGTCCGCCACGTGACAGCTGGCGCAGTCGTTCCGCGTGTGACAGGTGGCGCAGGCCTGGAACGACGCGATGGCGCCGTGGTTCTCCAGGAAGTTCGGCACCTCGTGCGATGGCGGAGTGAAATAGTGGGCGGCAAACCGGGGCAGCTCCAGGTCGGGGCTGGCCGGGGGTATGGCCGCGATCTGGGGCACCTGGGCGGCGTCCACGTGGCAGCTGGTGCAGCGCTCCTGCGTGTGGCAGGTGGCGCAGCGGGCCGGCTCCGCGCCGGACAGGTCGCCGTGCAGCTCGCGGAGGAAGTCCCCCCGGACGTGGTCCGCCGGGTATGGCAATGCCGCCAGCCAGCGCCCACCCATCGGCGTCTCGGCGGCTGGCATGTGGCAGGTCGAGCAGTCGGCGTCCACGTAATGGGCCGCCGCCTCATGGGCGTGACAGCTGAAACACTGCTCGGCCACGACCTGCTGTCGGATGGCCATCCGGGGCTCGCCGGCGGCAGTGTGGCAGCGCTCGCAGGCCAGCGTCTCGTGCTCGTCGTGCAGGAGGTGCGAGAACACGATCGGGTCCGGCTCCTGCGCCGACGGCGGGGTCCAGTCGACCCGCGCCAGGTCCACGCCGTCATGGCACTGGGCGCAGAGGCCGGGGTCCGGGTAAAACGCCGACCGGTCCTCGTAGGTGACGCCCTCGTGGCAGCCCGTGCAGAACACGAAGAGCCCGGCGTGGGCCTCATGGGGGAACGGCTCATCCTGACGGCCGGTGGCGGAATCGCTGGACATGACCAGCGCCAGCGCGGCCAGGCCCAACACCGCGATGCCCAGCGCGACCGCGCGCCACGCCGACATCCTCTCGCCCCACGCCGCCATCATCGCCGTGCCCTCGCGCCAGGGTCCTCGCCGAACGGCACGCTCAGGATGGAGTAGGCCCGCAGCTGGTTCCAATCCGCCTGGCTCTGCCGGTTGTCGTACTGCTGCCGGTACAGGTCGGCCCCCGTCCGTAGCCGGACGCCACGAGGGAGCGCCGCGTCCACGCCGAGGCCTGCCCCCAGGACTACGTTGTCCCCTACCCGGAACTGCTCGATCTGCTGGAACGCCGAGCCCCTCGCCGACAGGGCGATGGCCGGCACCGCCTGCCAGCGGACCTCCACATCGCCCGATCCCAGGTAGGCGCCAAAGCCTCGCTCGAGACGGTACTCGCCGAACGCGGACAGGTCACCCCGGACCCACCGCGCGCCGAGGCCGATTCGGGTCGATTCGTCCGTGATCGGTGGTCCGATCACGGTGATCTCGGCGTCGCCGTAACGGCGGTATCCCGCGGAGGCCCACGCCGTCAGGGGCTGGAAGGCCAGGATGGTGGTGCGGACCTCGGCCTCGTTGTACGGCGTCGGCGAGAAGAACCCCCAGATCGTCGACAGCTCGAAGTACGGCGTGTAGCGCCGGCCGGTGAGTTCCAACCAGCCGATCCCGTCGGGCAGCGGCGCGCGGACCGTGAGATGCGCCTTACCGACCCGGCCGAATCCGAAATCGTAGTCGAACGCGCCGTCGAGGCGGACCGGCGCTGCGATGTCCGAGCGGACATCGACCGATGCCCGCTCGGAGATCAGCCCGATCCGGTCGGCCCAGATCTCCCGCTGGTAACGCGCCCCGATCGATGTGCCGACGCGGGGGGTGAGCTGTACGAACGCGCCGGCCAGGTACGCGTTCTGGTCCAGCACGAAGGCCTCGATCCCGCGGAGCGCCTCGTGGCGTGGCTCGTGGAGCCCACGAGCCAGGCTGCGGCCACCGTATGCCTCGGCCCTGAGCCAGGGCAGCGGGTTCGCCATGACCTCGAGCCCGTCGAACCCAGAGAAGCCGAGGCCGGACATCGTTCGCTGCCGGCCGGCCCGAACGCGGTAGTCCGAGCGCTGGAGCTGCGCATAGGCGAGGATCGCATCGAACGGGTCGTCGCTGCGGGGCCACGTGAAGTCACCGTCCAGGTTCGCCCGGCCTCGCAGCATGAACGTGGCGCTGAGACCCTGCATGCCCAGCCCCCACGCGGTGCCGGAGACATCCTGCGTGGCGATCACGCCGTGGACCACGGGCGCGGGCCGGAAGAACGTACAGAACGGCGCACCGACGCAGTGCACCTCGAAGCTCTCGAAGAAGAACCGCCCGTCCACTTCCTGGACCTGCCCGAAGGGGACGGAGTCCCGCTCGATGGGGCGCACGGAGACGTACCGCACCGAGGTCACCGCCTGCCCGCGCACACCCTGCGCGGTGGCCGGCTCGGGGGGGACTGCCAACACCAGTGTCAGTGCAAGCAAGGGGGCCGCCCGGCCGAACCGGACGGCCCCTTGCTCAAGAGCTCGATTCTTCAAGATGCCACATTCACTTCAGGGGAATACCCTGGAGCAATTGTTCTGCGTTGAATCCCGGATCCGGCGATACGCCGTACTCATTCTGCACGGCTTCGATGCTCCATACCAGGAGCGACCGGATCATGAACGGATTGTGGACCGTCGACGGCGCGAGCGCCGCAAGCGAGTCCGCCCGCGACACGTTGAACCCGTCCTGGTGCAGCGGTGTGCCGTGGTGCGCCAGCTGGAGGTTGAAGTACGCGCCTTCCGCCACCGTGAACAGTGGGTTGGTGGGGTCGATGGGTCCGCCCGGCCCGGCCAGGTTCGGGTCAACCTGACGCAGCATGCTGTAGAGCTGACGGACCAGGCTCAGGTTGAGAGTCAGCGTTGAGTTCGTGATGCCGACTGTCGTGGGCGCATCGGTGTGGCAGTCGAAACAGCCACGCCAGTCACGGGCCGCCTCTGTCAGTGGACAGTTCACGCCGCCGGTCGGAACGCCGTCCTCGACGCACGGAATCGCGCGGAAGCCGTGACCCGCAGAGAAGAATGTCTCGCCCGACTGATCGGTAGACGCGAAGGGTACCACGTGGCACGTGGAGCAGAGACGTGGGTTCGCCGCGCCCCCATGGGAGCCGCGAATCCGATCGACATCGTGCTCCGTGCCCGGCGGGACCCAGCCGACGGTGTGGAGCACGCCGTCCAGTAGCGGCGCCTCGGGCGCGTGAACCGCCAGGCCGCGCGGGCCGACACCCGGGACCGTCGCCCGGTTGTGGCACTGGGCGCAGATGTGCGTCTCGATGTTCGCCGTGTTGGACGGGAACCGGAGCTGACCCTCGAACTCGTTGGAGTGGGGGTCGTGGCAGACCGCGCAGGTGATGTGGGCGAAGCCCTCACCCTGCTCGATCAGCGCATCGCGCTCCAGGTAGTTTGATCGTACGCCGAACTTGAGAAGCGCCCCCTCGCCCGAGTGGCACGACCAGCAGCCTCCCGCGTCCTCGCGACGGGTGGCCGCCGACGCCGTAACATTGCCGTGGGGCGACTCGGCCCACTCCTCGACGAACGGATGGTGGAAGCCGCTGTGGCACTGGGCGCAGCCGAACGTCAGGTCCGCACCGCCTACCATGATGGGTGCCTGCGGCTGGGCTGACTCGATGGACGGGTTGCGGACGTGGGGCAGTCCCGGGCCATGGCAGCTCTCGCACTGGACATCGTGGTAGCGCGCATCGTTCGTCGCGACCCAGCCGCCGGCGGCCTCCGCCCCATTGCCGGCAGGGTTGCCCCGCGTGTTCACCGTGTGGCACGCCTCGCAGAACGCCTGTGGGTTGGCCGCCTCGTGGAGTCCGTCCCAGGCGGACGCGTGGCGGGTACGCTCCCACTCGCTCTGCTGACCCACGTGGCACTGGCCGCACACCGTGAGCTTGGCCTCCGAGGCCTCCGGGTTGGCATAGCCAAGGAAGTCCAGCGCAGCCTCGGCCGGCTCCAGGAAGATGGGGCGATCCCGGAATACGACGCGCTCGTCTACGCACGATGCCATCGCCACGGCCACTGCCATAACAAGCAGCGAAAGGGCCAAACGGCTCGCTGTCTCGTTCATAGACCCCCACTTTCGATGTAGCGGTTTGCGCCTCGCAAGCACCGGTATCGGCACACATCACAAAAAGGCCGTTCCGGGACCCGGACGTCAAGTCGGGCGCGTCTCATCAGAGCGGTCCGGAACATCCCCACAAGAAGATGGGTCTAATCCTTACCACCGAATCAGCGACCTCCGTATTGAGGCGTGGCGAGCTGAAGCCGTATCATGAATTCGGCGCTTGGTCGTCCCCATGGAATGTTCGTGCCGGCGCCCCTGCGATGTTCCCACTCGTATCCAGCTGCATCTGACCGATAGATCGTTCGCCCACCCGGGCGGAGGACGAAGCCGTACTGCGCTGGAGGGAGTATGGGCAACGGTATCGCTGCACCACGCGCCGCTCGACTCGCCGGATTCTCACCCACCAACCTGGGCCTGGTGGGCCAGGTCGCCACCTCCTGGGGCGCCGCTGGTGGCCTGATCGGCGCTGTGGTGGTGACCATTCACATGGTCCTCGGGCACCTCAGCGCGAGCATCGGTTTCCTGACCGTCACGATCCTTTTCGTGGCAGGGTCTTTGGTCGGCTTCCTCCATGGGGGAATCGTCGGCTATTTGAGCCGGCCGCCGCATGTCTCACGTCTGCTGGCGTTGAAGCGGGTGGCGCTGGGGGGGATCTATGCCGTGCCGGCGATGCTGCTCGGCTGGATGTTCGCGCTCTCCCTGGCGTTGACGCCGGCCGCGCTGATCAGCAGGGCGCCGGGCATGGTGCTTCTGGCGGCCATGGGGTGGGTTGGGGCAGGGGGAGTGTTCGCATGGGCAGCCCTGGAGACACGCCTGGCGCTCCCGCACCTGTTCGAGCGCTGGCCCGGGTCGCGTGCGGCCGCGGTTACGCTGGGGCTCCTCTTCCTTGCTCTCCTCCCCTTCTTCCTCCTCTCTCGCCCCGAGGTGTGGGTGCTGAACGTGCGGCCCACCTCCACGACGGCGGCGTTCATGGCGCTCGGCGCCACCGCCTGGATCGGCGGACCGCTGGCCGCGCTGGGGGTATTGACGTGGCGGGCGTGGCGCCTACGCCACCCGCCTCATCGGGGCTGAGCCCGGC
>CAYXJH010000176.1:0-6766 GCA_964465415.1 uncultured Gemmatimonadaceae bacterium | reverse complement strand
CGCTGCTGGCCTTGCCGGCGCCGGCGCCGTCGGTGTCGGGCGGAGCGCCGCTGGCGGACGTGGCCCCCGCGGTCCCGCCGCGGGTTCTGACGCGGCCGTTCGACCGGGTCTCCTACCGCACGACCGGGCCTCCTCTCCGGGTCTCCTGATTCCAACCACAACTCAGTAGCGGCGCCGGCGCATGCCGGGGGCGGCTTCGTCCCCGGACGGCCCTGCGTCGCCGTACCGAACGGACCCGGAGGCCGTCATGAGACCCACGCGTCGTATAGTCATCCGTCTGCTCATCATCCTGGCTGTCGTCGTGGCGGGCGGGGTGACGCTGTCACGCTCGCTCGCCGCCTGCCTCGAGGATCGCGCCCGGACGGGCGCGGACGTGCGTTGCGCCCCGATCCGACTGGGGCTGGACCTCCAGGGCGGGATCCACGTGGTGCTGGAGCTGGAGTCGCCGGCAGCTCTGTCGGCGGAGGCGCGGTCGGAGGCCATCGAGAGGGCGGTGGCCGTGGTGCGCAACCGGATCGACCACCTTGGCGTGCAGGAGCCGGTGGTGCAGCGGTCGGGCGACCGGGTGATCGTGGAGCTGCCGGGCGTCCGGGACCCGGAACGGGCCCGGCAGGTGGTGGGGCGGACGGCGTTCCTGGAGCTGTACCTGGTCCGGGACGACGACGGGTCCCGCACTCTGGGGGACCGGCTGGGGAGGGCCGACCCAGAGCTGGCTTCGCGGCTGCTCAACGGTGGCGCGGGCAGGCTGCTGGTGCGGGAGCCGGACGTGGCCGCGGTCCGGGACGCCCTCGATCGCGACGAGATTCGCCGCCGGCTGCCGCCGGGCGTCGCGGTACGGTGGGGCCGTGAGTCGCTAGCGATGGGCGGCGACCTCTACCGGCCGCTCTGGCTCCTGGAGGACCGGGCGTTCCTGACCGGCGAGGAGATCGTGGGGGCGCGGCCGGGGCGGGACGAGATGACCGGCGAGACCCTCGTCGCCTTCGACCTCTCCCGCGCGGGCGGCCGGGTCTTCGAGCGGGTGACGGGCGGGAACGTGGGCCGATCCATCGCCATCGTGCTGGACGACGCCGTGGTGAGCGCGCCGATCATCGAGGAGCGGATCGCGGGGAGCGGCCGGATCCGGATGGCGGGCGCGTCGTTCGAGCAGGCGGCCGACCTGGCGGTCATGCTGCGGGCGGGCGCGCTGCCGGCACCGCTCCGGATCATGGAGCAGCGGAGCATCGGACCGTCGCTGGGCGCCGAGTCGGTGGCGCAGGGGCTGCGCGCCGGGCTGATCGGCCTCGCCCTCGTTGCCCTGCTCATGATGTCCTACTACGGCATGGCCGGCGTGCTGGCCGTGGCGGCGCTGGGAGTGTACGTGGTGATGGTGATGGCGGGGATGGTGGCCATCGACCGGGCGCTCAGCCTGCCGGGCATCGCCGGGCTCATCCTCTCCATCGGCATGGCCGTGGACGCCAACGTCCTGGTGTTCGAGCGGGCGCGGGAGGAGGCCCGGGCGGGGTCGCCGCCGCGGCCGGCCATGGACGCCGGGTTCCGCCACGCCATGTCCGCCATCGTCGACTCGAACCTGACGACCCTGCTCACCGCCCTCATCCTCTACCAGATGGGGACCGGCCCGGTCCGCGGGTTCGCGGTGACGCTGGCGGTGGGGATCGTCGCCTCATTCGTTTCGGCGGTCTTCGTGACCCGGACCTTCCTGGAAGCGTACATGGAGATCCGCGGTCCCCGGGCGGGCCGGGTATTGGGGATGTGAACCCCGTCCACGATCGGCTCTTGCGTCCGCCCCCGGGGTCCGTCCTATCCTCCACCCTACTTCGCGGTCCGCGCCTGCCAGGGAGGGCGTTCCGCGACCATGGCCGAAAGGAACGCACGATGCCGAAGGACAAGGACTTCAAGCGCCGCGTCCGCGATCGAGTGGAGCAGCCCATCCCACTCCCCGCCGACTACGCCACCCTCGCCGGGCACTCGGATGAGATGGTGCAGGACCGGACGGGGAGGACCTGGCCCGAGTGGGTCCACGCGCTGGACGAGGCCGGCGCCATCGAGATGGCGCACGCGGAGATCGCCCGCTGGGTCCACGAGCAGACCGGGCTGGGCTGGTGGTCACAGGCCGTGACGGTGGGCTATGAACGGATCCGCGGCCTGCGCGACGTGGGCCAGCGCCGGGACGGCGGCTACGAGGCCAACAAGAGCAGGACGATCCACGCGCCCGTCGCCGCGGTCTTCCAGGCCTGCACCGACCACGCGACCCGCCGCCGCTGGCTCGACCTCGACGTCCACGTGCGCGGCTCGACCCCCGGCAAGTCCGTCCGTTTCGACTGGCCCGACGGCACCGACGTCGTCCTCTGGCTCGACGCGAAGGCGCCGCAGAAAACCGTGGTCGCGGTCCAGCACGGGAAGCTCCCGTCCGCCGAGGACAAGGAGTCGGCGAAGGCGGCCTGGGCGGACCGGCTGGGTGCGCTGAAGGCGCTGGTGGAGTAGGCGCGCTCTGAGGGCAGGAACGCACTGCCCGCGCGGTGGACGGATCGAGCACACAGAGGGCTGAGCCGGTGGCCGCCGCCGGCTCAGCAGCGACCCGCCCGATGATCGACGGGCTCGCAGGAGAAGGCGTCGGTAGCCCAGAGCCCGCGGCGCTCGGCGCGGGCAAGGACCTCCGCGTCCCGGAGCCGATCGACGTGACGGACGTCCGGCGGGTACACCGCCACCACGGCATACCCGGCCCGGACCATCAGCTCGTTCAGCATTCGCCCGTCAAACAGCCAGAGGTACGCCAGCGCGCGGCCGTAGCGGTCCAGCGGCCGCACGTCGTACTCCATCCGCACGACGGTCCCGGGCGGCGCCAGCGCCGACAGGTACTCCGTCGCCGCCCGGCCGTACGGCTCCTGGGTGCGCTCGGGCGCGTCGATCGTCAGGAGACGCACGCGGATCCCGCCCTCCTCGCATACCACCGTGTCTCCGTCGATCACACGCTCGATCGTGCAGAGGTGGGTCGGCTCGGCGGCCAGCACGACGGTCAGGACGAGCGACGCGAGAATCGTCATGTCTCAATCGGTACCCCGCGTCCGTGCTCGCCGCAAGGCGTGCCGGCCTTGACATGCAAGCGTTCACTTGCATATGGTGGCGACGTGACCGACGTCTTCCATGCCCTGGCCGCGCCGGCGAGGCGAGCGATCCTGGACGAGCTCCGGGAGCGAAACGGGCAGACGCTGTTCGAGCTGTGCACCCGGCTGACGATGAAGCGGGGGCTGGAGATGTCGCGGCAGGCGATCTCCCAGCACCTGAACGTCCTGGAGTCGGCCGGGCTGGTGCGGACGGAGCGGGATGGCCGATACAAGTTCCACTACATCGACACGGCCCCGTTGAGGACGATTCTGGACCGGTGGCCGGTGTGACCGAAGGGAGGGCGGTATGCGAATCGTGGTGACGAGCGTGTACGTGGATGACCAGGCGAAGGCGCTGGCGTTCTACACGGATGTGCTGGGTTTCGTGAAGAAGGAGGACATCCCGTTCGGGGAGTCCCGCTGGCTGACGGTGGTGTCGCCGGACGAGCGAGACGGGACGGAGCTGCTCCTGGAGCCGGATGGCCATCCCGCCGCGCGGCCGTTCAAGGATGCGCTGGTGGGCGACGGAATCCCGTTTACGTCGTTCGGCGTGGACGACGTGCACGCGGAGTACGAGCGGCTGACGGGGCTGGGCGTCCGTTTTACGCAGCCACCGGTCGCCATGGGCCCGGTGACCCTGGCCGTGTTCGACGACACGTGCGGGAACCTGATCCAGATCGCGGAGAGGGGAGGCGGGTGATGGACGATCGGGTCACTGCGCTGCTTGCCGCCCGCGAATCGCCGGACCGGGACACGGCGTACCGGGCGCTGGTGGGCCTTTTCGGTCTGACCGATGAGCCGGTGGACTGGGCCTACGAGGTCTGGGACCGGATGCTGGCGGACCTCACGCATCGGGAAGGTCACAAACGGGCATTCGCGGCCCAGATGCTCGCCCGCCTGGCGATCAGCGACCCGGACGGCCGCATGCTGGAGGACTTCCCGAGGGTGGCGGCCGTGATGAAGGACGAGAAGACCGTGACCGCCCGGCATACGCTCCAGTCCATCTGGCGCGTGGGCCTGGCCGGTCCGGAGCAGGAGAAGATGGTGGTGGCGGCCCTGGAGCGACGGTTCCGGGAGTGTGCGGATGAGAAGAACGGAACGCTCGTCCGGACGGACGTGGTAACCGCGCTCGGACGGCTCTTCGGGGCGACGGGTGCAGGGGAGATCGAAGCGCGTGCGAACGCGCTCATGGAGGCCGAGCCGGATGAGAAGTCGCGCAGGAAACAGCGCGCCGCCTGGCGCAAGGCCACCCAATAGCCCGGGAACCGGAGGCCGCGAGATCGCGTTGCTGGCCCCGACCTGGCCGGCGCGCCTATCTTCGCACGACGCGGGACACACACCAGGCCGGCCCCGCGCGGGCGGCCATGAAACAACACGCGACCCAGGGGAGGCAGCCGTGAAGCCGATCGCGATCATCGGGGTTGTGCTCATCATCGTTGGAGGGATCGTGGTCGCCCTCCAGGGCGTGTCCTACGTGCGAGACCGACAGGAGGTGAGCGTGGGGCCGATCGAGGTCGCGGCGGAGGAGCGCGGATTCATCCCGCCGGTGGTGGGCGGGATCGTGCTCGCGGCCGGCGTGGTGCTGGTGCTGATCGGCCGGCGCGCGACCTGAAGTCGGACGCGGCCTGAAGAGGGCGGGGCGCCGAGCGGATCGCCGGGCGGGTCCGCCCGACCTCGCTGGTGTTGGGACCCAACACTAGTCCCAGCTCTCGCCCTCCCAGCACATGTCCCAGAAGCGAAGCTCGTAGCGCGACGAGAGCAGGAACAGCTCGCGGAGCCTGGCCCGCTTCTGCGCCGTCGCGCCTTCGGCCGCCCGGTCCAGCTCGGCGCGGAGCCAGCCCGCGGCCTCGGCGAACTCGTCGGATGCGTACTGCTCGATCCAGTCGCTGTAGCGTTGGTCGGCGGGCAGCTCGCCGGCGGCCAGGGCCTGACCGATGTGGACGTAGCCCCAGGCGCAGGGGAGGAGCGCGGCCAGGAGGTCGGCCATGTCTCCATCGGCGGCGGTCCGGACCAGGAAGTCGGTATAGGCCCGGGTCGTCGGCCACACCTCCGCCGCCTCCATCTCATCGACGGTGACGTCGAAGCGCGCGGCGTAGGTACGGTGCAGCGCCATCTCGGTGTTGAGCGTGAGATCGAGGACCTGGGCGTACCAACCCATGGCATCGAGGCGTTCGGCCTTGGCGACGGCCCAGGCGAAGATCCGGGCGAACTCCTTCAGATAGGCGTAGTCCTGGATCACCCAGCGCTGAAAGACCGTCTCATCGAGGGAGCCATCGGCGATCCCCTTCACGAACGGGTGCTCGAGCTGGGCATCCCAGATCGGCTTCGCGTCGCGGTACAGGTCATCGGTCAGTGCCATCGTCAGCCTCGTTCGTCGGTGGAGGTGGAGCGGTCCATGTGGGACCAGGCGCCTTCGAGCTCGGCCTGCACGTCCGGGTTCCAGCGCGGGCCGGCGGCGGGCGCTGCCAGGCCGTCATCGACGCCGGGCCAGCCCTCGGCGGTGGAGGCCATCTCCCAGAACGCGATCTCGTAGAGCAGCGTGAGGCGGTAGCGCTCGGCCATGCTCTCACGCTCGGCCGGGCCCGCGGCGGCGGCCAGCGTCTCCAGCTCATCGCCCAACCAGCCTACGTACCCGGCGAACGCGTCGCCCGCCCAGTTCTCGACGAACGGGGTCCACGGCGACGCCGGGTCGATCCCGTTCCGGACGACGCGCCAGGACTCGTGATACGTTCGCTCGGCCGCGTACAGGACGGTGAAGCCTTCGGCGTAGCTGGCGGTGTGGGCCGTCGCCAGGAGGAACTGGATGTAGGCGTGACAGGTGAACGATGGCGGGGCGCCCCGGAGGTCGACGCCCACGTTCGCCGCCCGCTCCTCGAAGAGCTTGAGCTCCTTCTCCAGCGCGGCGATCACCCCGCCGAGCGCGGCCCAGTGCTCCCGTGGCGCCCGGGGGATCAGGGCGGCGATGAAGGGGATGGCGGCCTCGACGAATAGGTAATCCTGGCGGAGCCAGATCCCGAAGACGTCGTCGGCGATCGTCCCGTCACGGGTGTCCCGGAGGAACCTGTGCTCGAGGATACGGGCCCACAACGGACCCAGTCGGTCGTCCTGCCCGGCGATGAAAGACATTGGAGCAAATCCTTTCCCGTGGAGTCGTAGGGAAGGGGAACCGGGAGGGTCGCGGTAGTCAAGCCCGCGGTGATGGTCCGCCCCTTGCGCTCTGGGTGGGCTCAACCAAAGGAGGCACCATGGCACTACACAAGCTTTCCGATCGCGAGGACTTCGCCGGGGGGGCGGGCGCGATCAACTCGAAGGGCTGGGACGTCCGGACCCGGGTCGATGATGAGGACGTGGGCAAGGTCGACGACGTGCTGATCGAGGACACCGGCGAGGCCCGCTACCTGGACGTGAACCTGGGCATGTTCAGCAAGCGTGTGCTCGTCCCGGTCGAGCAGGTGACGACGGACGCCGCCGAGGAGGTCGTCTGGGTGGACCACCTGGACAAGGACGGCTTCGAGCGAATCCCCGAGTATGACGGTGATCTGAGCAAGCTGAACGCCGACTATCGCGAAGGCCTGATGCAGGATTACACGACGGCCGGAACGGGCCGGGCCGGCGCGGGGGCCGGGGTCGGGGCCACCGGGACGCACCGGGGAGCCACGGACGCG
>CAYXJH010000175.1:0-6766 GCA_964465415.1 uncultured Gemmatimonadaceae bacterium | reverse complement strand
GCGGACGCCACGCCGCCGGCGACCGGTCGTCGGTTCCGCTGCCGGCTCGAGATAGGGGCTTCGGACGTGACCGAGCTCGATGGGCAGCGCCACCCGGACAAGGACGGTGAGGGCGAAGAGCCCCATCGCCCAGATCCCGGCGGTGACGGCGAGCTCGACCCAGGACGGCATGTACTCTACGATCTCGCCGAGAGGTGAGGGGACGAACCCCGGGATCACCAAGCCCATCCCCTTTTCCACCCAAATCGCAACGAAGAGGGCGAGGCAGGCTGGCATGAGCCAACGGGGGTCGCGTCGAAGGGGGTGAATCGTGAGGATCATTGTCGCCAGGACGTTGATGGCGATGGCGGACCAGACCCACGGCACCAGCGCATTATGGCCATCCAGACCGAAGAACAGGTAGCGTGCGTTGATGCTGTGATGGGTGGGAAAGTAGAACTTGTAGAACAGCTCTGAGACCAGCATGACCAGGTTGATCTGGGCCGCCACCGTGGTGATCAGGGCGAGCTTGCCGAGGGCGGCGTCCGCGATGTGGTACCTGGTCTCCATGCGCACCAAGCCGAGCAGCAGGATCATGAAGGCCGGCCCGGCGGTGAATGCGGAGGCGAGGAACCGGGGCCCGAGGAGCGCGCTGTTCCAGAAGGGCCTTGCTGGCAGCCCGGCCAGGAGGAAGGCCGTAACCATGTGGATACTGACCGCCCACAGGACCGCGATATAGAGGAAGGGGACGTAGGCCTTCTTCATGGGCTCGCGGCCCGTGTAGTGGCTATACAGGATATAGAACGGGATGAGGAGGTTGAGGGCCAGGTACCCGTTGAGAACGATGACGTCCCAGGCCAGCAGCGACGCGGGCCAGTTGAGGATCCCGATCCCCGGAATCATGTGCCAGGCGGCCATCGGATTCCCGATGTCGACGATGACGAACGCGAGGCACATGATGAGCGCTGATACGGCGACGCCCTCGGCGATGAGTACCGCTCGTGCGAAGTCCACATCCTTCAGGATGTAGGCGGGCAAGACGAGCATCATCGCGGCGGCGGCCAGCCCGACCAGAAACGTGAAGTTGGAGATATAGAGGGCCCAGCTCACGTGGTCGTTCATGCCGGTGACGATGAGCCCGTCCCGCAGCTGAACGGCGTAGGCATAGGCGCCGATGAGCATGATGAGCGTAAGCGTCCCCATCCAGATGTGGTAGCGCCTGCCACCCGACGTCGCCGAGTCCAGCGCGCTGATCAAGAAGGCTTTGAGATGCATCTCACTCAATCCGTGAAATACCAGAAACGCGGCTCCGTATAGAGATCCTCCTTCAGCCGGAACACCCGCTTGTTCTCCAGGACCCACCGGATCTCCGAGTTCGGGTCCAGCAGGTTCCCGAACACGCGGGCCCCCGTGGGACAGGCCTCAGCGCACGCCGGTAGCCGGCCCTCCCGGGACCGCTGGATGCAGTAGGTGCACTTCTCCACCACGCCCTTCTTCCGGGGCCGATTGCCGAGGTAATGCTGATTCGGGTTCAGTTGCTCGGCGGGCACCTCGGGCGCGCCCCAGTTGAATCGGCGGGCCCAGTAGGGGCAGGCGGCGACGCAGTAGCGGCAGCCGATGCACCAGTCATAATCGACGACCACGATTCCGTCCGGCTCCTGCCATGTGGCCCGGACGGGGCAGACCGGAACGCACGGCGGATTGGCGCATTGAAAGCACTGAGTGCCCAGATAGAAATGCCCTTCCGCCGGGACCTCGTGCTGATAGGTGGCGTCGCTGTGATCCAGGTCGATCACGCCGTCCTCCATCTCGAAGATCCGGATGTAGTGCGCACCCGACGCGCGGTCCAGGTTGTTCTCGTTGACGCACGCCTCCACGCAGTTCCGGAAGCCCTTGCACTTCGAGATGTTGAATGCGTACCCGAAAACCACGTCGGGCTGGGCCGGGGTGGTGCTGACATGGACGTCGACGCCGCGACGCAGTTTCTGCAGCCGCTCGAGGCGCCGGACGGTGTCTGCTTTCTCCTGGTCCGACATGACGGCGAAGTTGCCCTTGAAGTACTCCTCCCACTCCAGGACCTTCGCTTCCCGTTCCGCATCTGTGGCACCGCTGAGGGGCGAGCAGGCGCTGGCTACCTGGGAGGCGGCCGCAGTGGCGCCCAGGAGCATGCTCAGCGCCCGCCGCCGGTCGACGGGCTTGTCGAAGACCGTGGCCCCGACGCCGTCGTGCGTTGCGGTGTCGGGTTCGGTCCCGATCGTGGCCGCGTCACCAGTCTTGCATTCGCATGTCCCGCTATCGCAGGCTGGCGGGGGAGCGAGGGCCGCGTCGCCCCGCTCCACTTCATGCCGCCCGGCGAAGCGGAGGACATCCTCGAACGTCATCTCGCGGTGTGCGCTCATGGCGATCGCCGACCGGTACTGGGGATCGTGGGCCCGGGGTATGGGATCCGGGGCTCGAGAGCGGGCTGGTGCGGGTCGTGGCAGTCGGCACAGCCCATGAGCACGCGCCGACCACGCCACCCGTCGAGGCGCTTGCCATGGGCTCCGGCGGCCCAGGCGTCGACCTGCGCGTAGTGGCACTGGGCGCAAAGGCGGTAGGCGTGGCCGAGGGGTATGCGATCGCCGCTGGCCAGGACCAATCGCTCCACATCGTCGGGAGCGTGGCATGTGATGCAGTGGGTCCCACTCTCATCCGGGTGGCGCGGTAGCACGTTGCGATGCGCATCCTCGATCCGCTCCGGCTGGATCACCGGCTGTCCCGGCCGGTGACAGGAGCCGCACGGATAATCGACGGCCCCGGCGCTCCGGAGCGAGATAGGGAAACTCTGCCGCCCAATCACGCGGTCGTGGCCCGCGCGGTCCGGTGTGCGAATGGAGACCTCGAACGGCTGGCCGCCGGGGCCGGTCCGCCCCACCACTGGTTCGCCCTGAACCGCCGCCAGCGCCGGCGGGGCGAAGTGAGCGGGCTCCAGGTCAGGCGTCGCGGGGGGCGCGTAGGGGTCCGCGGGGTCGGTGGCCGGCTCGCCGATCGGCGCTTCGGTGGGGTCTATGGGCGGTGGCGCGACGCGCACGGGCGGGACGCCGTGCAATTCCATCTCGCCGTCATTGCACCCACCGCCGGCAATGAGCGCGAGCATCGCGATGAGCATGGTCGTTCCCGCCACTGCGACGCGTGGGCGGCACTTCACGATCCGCCTCCCCCCCGGGTGCCGGGAGCGACGGTGGTGCGCACGAAGACGTCGTGATCGACGGACCCGGGGACATGGCACTGTAGACAGTTGGCGCGTTCGGGGTGAGTAGTCCGGATCTCTTCCACTGCGCTAGCGCCCATGTGACAGGCCAGACAGTTCTCCCGGAGCTGGAGGCGGTGCGGAATGGATGGCGGTCCGCCGGGCAGGGCGGCCCGCCGGGTCTCCGGCCACGCCGGCTCAGGCCAGTCCAGCGCGGCGAAGAGCGGTGCGCGGGCATCGAGGACGTGGCACTGGTAGCAGACCGCGTCGCGGGATCCGTCCGGCAGAGGCAGTCCCACCAGGTCGAAATCCGCGACATGGCATTGCAGACACTGTCCCAGCTCCGGGTGCGGCGTCACGGGGGCATACGCGGCGAACCGCTCCACGTAGCCGCCTCGCTCGTGGCACGCGTTGCACCGGCCGCCGCGGAACTCGTCCTCCGTCAGACCGTGGGGAATGCGCGGCGGAGCCCCGGGAAAGGCCCGGAGACGGCGGTGCATGGCCAGCGTGCGGGGGTGTGCCTCCTCGCGCCGATCGACGCCGGGATCCGCTGCGAGGTCGCCTGGCCGGGTGCGGAATACACCCGCCTCGGCGGGGATGGGCCGGCCTGGCGGCGACAGCGTCACTTCCGTGGCCGGTGCAACGCGCCCAGCGGCCGGGAGAAGGCCCGATCCGACCCAGACGATGCCCACCACCATCAAGGCGATGGCGAAGCCGATAACGACCACGCGGGCGGGCAGGCCCTGGGCCTGGCGCCCGGTCACCTCGCGGCCGCCCCGCCGACCGGCTCGACGCGGACAGCGCACTTCTTGTAGTCGGGTTGCCCGGAGATGGGGCAGTACGCGTCGAGTGTCAGCTCGTTGATGAGCAGTGACTCATCGAAGAAGGGGACGAAGACCTGGCCGCGCGTGGGCTGGCCGCGGTGATCGATGCGGGCATCCAGGATCATGCTCCCGCGTCGGGTCACGAGGCGCACCGGACCTCCATCACGGATCCCCAGCTCCTCGGCGTCCTGCCGGTGGACCTCCACGTAGGCGCGAGGCACGGCCCGATGGAGCGTCGGGATCCGGCGGGTCAGGGAGCCCGTATGCCAGTGCTCCAGGACCCGCCCCGTGTTGAGCCAGAACGGGTATTCTTCGTCCGGCACCTCGGGCGGCGCCTCGTAGGGCCGGATCCAGATCCACGCCCGGCCGTCCGGCTTGCCGTAGAAGTCGAAGTCCCCGCGGGCGCGGTCGGCGGCCGGGTCATGGGCGGTGTTGTACCTCCATTTCGTTTCGGCGCCGTCCACGTAGGGCCACATGATGCCGGGCCGCGCCTTGAGCTCGGCCAGCGGCGCCATGCGGTGCTTCGGCGTATCGTGGAAGCGGATATACTCGGCCCAGATGTCGGCGATGTGCGTCGCGCGGCTCCACGGGAACAGCGCCCCGTAGCCGAGCCGGCGCGCCACCTCGATGATCTGCCAGGTGTCACTCATGGCGTCTCCGGGCGGCTGGACCATCTGCTCGAAGTGCTGGGTGCGGCGCTCCGAATTGCCGAAGAGCCCCTCCCCTTCGATCCAGAGCGCGGCGGGCAGAACCACATCGGCCACGTCGGTGGTGGGCGTCGGGTACACGTCGGAGACGACGAGGAACCGGTCTCCCTTTTCCGCCGCGGCGCGGTACCGGGTCAGGTTCGGCATGGTGACCATGGGGTTGGTCACCTGAATCCACATGAACCGGATGTCGCCCCGGTCCAGGGCGCGGAACATGGAGACGGTGTGGTGGGTCGGGCGCGGGTCGATCCGGTCGGCGGGAACGCCCCAGATTCCGGCGGCGAACTCCCGGTCCTCGGCATTGGTCACCGTGCCGCGCGGCAGCGCGTGCGTCAGGGTGCCCACCTCCCGGACGGTGCCGCACGCGCTCGGCTGACCGGTCAGCGAGAACGGGCTGTTGCCCGGCGTGGCGATCTTCCCCACCAGCAGATGGATGTTGTAGACCAGGTTGTTGATCCAGGTGCCCCGGGTGTGCTGATTCATTCCCATGCACCAGAGCGACATCACCCGGAGCCCGGGGTCGGCGTAGAGGGACGCCAGCCACCGGATGTCGGCCGCCGACATTCCGGAGGTCCGCGCGACCCGATCGGGCGAGTAGTCGGCGAGGAAGCGTACGTACTCGTCGAAGCTGGCGTCGGCGGCCTCGTCGGTGAAACGGAAATCGTCACGCAACCCGTAGCCGATTCCGGTCTTCCCCTTCTTGAAGGCCACGTGCCGGTCGACAAAGCTACGGTTCACCCGGCCCCGGGCGATGATCTCGTGGCAGATCGCGTTGGCGATGGCCAGGTCCGTCTGGGGGTTGAACAGGAAGGCCCGGTCCGAGGCGTAACTGGTGCGCGTGGTCCGGGTCGCCAGGTCGACAATGCGTGTGCCCGGGCTGGCCTGGCGCCGCTCGATCATCCGGGAGAAGAGGACCGGGTGCATCTCGGCCATGTTGGCGCCCCAGAGCACGAAGACATCGGCGTGGTCGATATCCTCGTAGCAGCCCATGGGCTCGTCCATGCCGAAGCTGGTCATGAAGCCGGTTACCGCGCTGGACATGCAGAGCCGCGCGTTCGCCTCGATGTTGTTCGTGCCGAGCGCGCCCTTGAACAGCTTGCTCGCCACATAGCCGGTCGGGATCGTCCACTGCCCCGACCCATACATCGCCACGCTGTCCTTGCCATGCGCCTCGACGGTCTCACGCAGCCTGCGGGCGACCCGGTCGAGGGCCTCGGCCATGGGTACCTCGACCAGGCGGCCGTCGCGCCGGACCATGGCACGGGTCAGCCGGTCGCCGCCGTACAGCGACTGCACCGAATGGTAGCCCTTCACGCAGGCCAGCCCCCGGTTCACCGGGGAGTCTGGGTCGCCGCGCACAGCCACGGCGCGGCCGTCCTCCAGGCCGATCAACAGACCGCAACCCACACCGCAGAACCTGCATGGCGTCTTCCGCCAGGTCAGACCCGCCTGCTCCAGGTAGCTGCCCAGATTCCCACCGAAAGCCACGCCCGGCATGAGCGATGCCGCGGCGGTCGCAGCGGCGGACGCGGCCATCCGCTTGACGAACGTCCGCCGGTCCGGGCTGCTCATGATGGGTCCACCTCGCCGAAGGTCAGCACCAGCGCCTGGATCCCGTCCAGCCCCTCGATCCGATCGCGCAGCGTCTTCTCTCCCGCTCGGTCGGGCGTGTCCGTGACCAGGACCAGCAGGTCACGGTTCAACGCCGGTGTCACCTCGCAGCCTGGCATGGCGCCCAGGTGTCGGCACAGAGTGTCCGTTTCTCCCGGTCGCGGGATTACCAGGTAGCTACAGATCGCCATGGTCAGCGGGCTCCGTTCCCCTCGAGGGTACGTGTGGTGGGGGATGCTCAGGCTTGATGTGGCAGTCGACGCAGACGCGCCCCGGCCGGTGATCGCGCTGCTCGTCGTGACAGACCAGACAGAACTGACGCGACAGCATGGGCCGGGTGGTCACCTCGACGGCGTGGCAGCCGGCGCCGGTGCAGGTGGCGTGGGCAGCCAGGTCGTGCACCGCGGGGTCCGGCG
>CAYXJH010000174.1:0-6802 GCA_964465415.1 uncultured Gemmatimonadaceae bacterium | reverse complement strand
CAGGCTGCGTTCGGCGCCGGAGCTCGAGACCCTCCCGGAGAAGGTGCTCCGCTTCCTCGATCTCCGCCTGGTCCGCCCGGAGCCGGCCGAGGGCGACGAGGCTCATGGCGACCTCGGCCCCGGCGTCGCCCGGCAAGGCCCGTCGCGTTTCCAGTGCAAGGTTCAGCAGCGAATCGGCGCGCCCCAGGTCACCGAGCTGGCGGAATATGTCGCCGAGCGTAGCGTACACATCCGCTCGCAGCCGGGGATGGTCTCCCAGCAGCCTGGCCTCATCCAGGCCACGATCGAGCAGGGCCACCACCCTCAGGCTATCGGTAGGGCCGAGCGTGGGATCGCCGCCCTGAAAGAGGTTCAGCAGGAACTCCTGCGTCTGCTGCGCCCGCGCCGACTCCAGCAGCGCGGCGTCCCGGGCCGCGGCCAGGCTGGTGACGTGATAGAAGCCCAATGCGAGCAGGGAAATTGCTACGCCTGCGGTGGCCGTAGCCGCACGGGCATTGCGGCGCAGGAACCGGTCGAGCCGGTAGAAAGTACTGTCCCCGCGGGCGTCCAGGGGCTGCCGCGCGATGTAGCGATCGACATCGCGAATAAGAGCATCCACCGTCCGGTAGCGCCGCCCGGGATCCCGGTGCATCGCGGTCCGGCACAGCACGTCCAGGTCGGTCCAGGCCGAGCGGCTGAGCCTCGCGGCATCGGAGGGTGCGGCGGCCGCTCCGGTCCGGGCGGCATGGGAGGGGCGTGGGGGCGGGCGCTCCAGGATCGCCGTCTCCAGCTGACCGGGCGTCATGGCCGCCGCATCGAACGGCGGCCTCCCCGTCAGCAGCTCGTACAGGACCACGCCCAGGGAGTACACGTCGGTGAACGTCCCCACCGCCTCGCCCAGGAGCTGTTCCGGCGCGGCGTAGGCCGGGGTCATCATGCGCAGCGCGGTCTGGGTCCGGTCGACCGGGTCCAGGCCCTCCAGCGGCTTAGCGATCCCGAAATCCAGCAGCTTCACCCCGCCGTCGGGGCGCACCAGGATGTTGGAAGGCTTGATGTCGCGGTGGAGGACGGCGGCCGAATGGGCGTGCTGGACGCCGGCGCACACATCCCTGAACAGCGCCAGCCGCTCCCGGATGGAGAGAGCCTGTGCCGCGGCGTGTTCCGTGACGGACACGCCATCCACGTATTCCATGACGAAGTACGGTGTGCCGTCCGGCAACGTGTCGGCGTCGAATAGCCGGGCGATGAATGGGTGCTCGAGGCCGGCCAGGATCCGCTGCTCGCTGGCGAATCGCTCACGCCGCATGGGTGACAGCGTCGCGTCACGCAACACCTTGATGGCTGCACGGGTGCCCAGGTCCGACCGCTCGGCCGCGTACACGATGCCCATTCCGCCCCGACCGGCGATCCCGGTGATGCGATACGGGCCGATTCGTTCCGGGAACGCGGTGGGCCCGCCCATGACATCGCGGGCGACGGAAGCGACGCCGCGCTCCAGGAATCCGGACTGCCGTGCGTCTTCCTCGAGCATGGACAGGACATCCGCCGCCATGCCGGGATCGCCGTCGCATTCGGCCGAAACGAACGCTCCCCGCTCATCGGGAGGTAGCGCCAGCGCGGCGTGGAAGAGCGCCTGCATCCGGTCCCAGCGGTCCTGGTCCATGGACGCCGTCGTCAGGAGGGGTTGCGAAGCTGGAGGGCCAACCAGGCCCGGGCCGCCCGCCAATCGCGCAGCAGCGTGGACTCGGAGACGTCGAGAACCGCGGCGGTCTCGCGCATGTCGAGACCGCCGAAGAACCGGCATTCCACCATCTGGGCCTGTCGAGGCTGGACCCGGGCCAGCTCGTCGAGCGCGGAATCGAGGGCGAGGAGGTCGTCGGTGGAGGACGGGGGCTCGCCGACCTCGTCGTCGAAGGTCACGAACGCATAGCCGCGGCCGCGCTTGATGGCGTTGCGCCGCCGGGCGGCCTCCACCAGGACCTGTCGCATGGCCCGCCCGGCCAGCCGCTTGAAATGGAGCCTCGATTCCGGTCGCAACCGCAGGCTGGCGGCGAGCTTGAGAAAGGCCTCGTGGACCAGGGTCGTCGGATTCAGAGTCGCCGCCGGGTCATCCTGCTTGACGCTCGCCGCCAGCCGACGGAGTTCCTCGTACGTGGCGCTGAAGAGGTCCTCCAGCGCGGGTTCGATCTTGTGCATAAGGCCCCGCTACGTCACGGTCGCAGCCTCACCAGTCGGTGTCGTCGTAGGCGGAGTCGCGCATCCGGTGCATCAGCTGCTCGATCTCCTCCCAGTTTTCCTCGACCACGGCGACGTTCCGGTCCGAGATCCACTCGTCCCGCGCCGGGTCCATCCCCATCCGGCGCATGCCTACGTAGAGCGCGCTGGCAGTGAGCGTGGCCATGACCATGGCATAGTCGTGCGTCGAAATGCCCGCCCGCTCGATCGCTCGCCTCCATTCGGGGATCTGATCCACTACCTGGACGAAGTCGCCGATCCGATCGGCGTCCGGCGCTTCCTCCATGGCGTCGAGACGACGCTGCAGGGAGGGGTCCCGTGCGATGGCGGCCTGGAAGTTCTCCGTCGCCTGGACGTATTGCCGGATGCCCGCCATGGTGAGGCGGTAATCGCGGATCATCGTCGCATCGCCGACGTCCAGCGCGCCGGCCGGCTGGGCTACCGGGTCCGCCGTTGCGGAAGCCTGGCCACTGCCGGCGGCGTCCGGCGGCGATGTGTCCGCGCAGGCGACCAGCGCCAGCACCATCGCCGGCGCGCGGAGGAGTCGGACTCGGAGTGTCGGTCGGAGGCCCATGTCGTCCGGGGTCACGGTGAGCGTGTCGGGGAGTGCTAGATAATATCGGAGCCCGACACACGCCATGATGACGTACGCGGCCGATTGGCCCCTGGGCCGTCAGGCGAAGAGAGCCGCGGCCGCGGCCAGCGTCCGGACGATGGCCCACAGGATCGGGAGCCCCACCAGCGCCCAGGCCGCTACGACCCACTTCCAGCTCCCGGTCGACGGACGCCAGGACCCCCCAACCGCGACGGTGCCGCCCACTCCGCTGTTGGGGGCGGTGCGCGGACCATGGACGGACGGCTCCGCCATGAAGTGCCGGTCTGCAACCGGCCGTACCAACAGGTTGCAGAGCAGCCCCACCACGAGCATGCCGGCCAGGATGTACATGGTTGTGTTGTACGCCTGGGCCGCCGGGATTCCCGACTCGATCTGCGCTTCGCGGATGAACGCCACGAGGCTCGGGCCAAGGATGCCGGCCGCGGACCATGCCGTCAGCAGCCTGCCGTGGATCGCACCCACGAAGCGCGTTCCGAACATGTCCGCCAGGTAGGCGGGAATCGTCGCAAACCCGCCGCCATACATGGTCAGGATCACGCAGAAGACCGCCACGAAGAGCGCCACGCTGCCCATGCCCCCGGCGAGCGGCGCGGCGGCGTACAACGTGATGCCCAGGCCGAAGAAAATCGCGTACGTCACTTTCCGGCCGATGTAGTCGGACAGGGACGCCCAGAAGATCCGGCCGATAATGTTGAAGAAGCTGAGCAGCGCCGTGAAGCCGGCCGCCACCGTGGCCACGGCCACGCGCTGGCTCTCCGGCAGCCCGTACAGGTCGCCCCCGGCTCCGACCAGGCGCCCGCCGAATACCTCCTGGAGCATGGGCGACGCCATTCCGATCACGCCGATCCCGGCGCTCACGTTCATGCACAGGATGACCCACAACAGCCAGAACTGCGGCGTGCGGTGCACCCGGTTCACGTGGACGTCGCGCGTCGTGATCATCGCGTTGCCGTTCGTCGCCGGCGCCGTCCACCCCGCGGGCTTCCAACCGGCCGGCGGTACCCGGTAGCCGAAGGCCCCGCACAGCATGGCGACGAAGTACAACCCGCCCAGCACCACGAACGTCTGCCACACGCCGACGGCGACGGGCGTCGAGAAGAACTGCATCAGCCGGTCGGCCAGCGGTGCTCCGATCATCGCGCCGCCGCCGAATCCCATGATGGCCATGCCGGTGGCCATCCCGCGCCGGTCGGGGAACCACTTGATGAGCGTCGAAACGGGCGAGATGTAGCCGAGGCCGAGCCCGATCCCGCCGAGCACGCCGGACCCGAGCCACAACAGCCAGATCTGGTGCGTGTACACCCCCAGCGCCGAGACCAGTAGGCCGCCGCCCCAGCAGAACGCCGCCACCACACCCGCCTTCCGTGGACCGGCTCCCTCGAGCCAGTGACCGAAGACCGCCGCAGCCGAGCCGAGGAACACGAAGAACAGCGTGTAGATGACGTTGAGCCAGCTCACCTTCCAGTCGCACGTCGTCGTCACGACCTGCGCCCAGAACCCCATCCCGTCCGGGCAGGGCACGTGCGTCGTAACCCCGACCGCCTGGCTCAGCGGAAGCCAGAACACGCTGAACCCGTACGCCATTCCGATGGACAGGTGGATCGCGAGCGCCGCGGGCGGGACGAGCCAGCGGTTGAACCCGTGGCCGGCGATGGTCCACTCTCGCGACAACAGCCCGGGCCGGGGCCGCCGGTCGGGGTCGAACAGCTCGCCCGGCAGGTGGGTCGGCCGGGACGCGCCCGAAACGGACATGCTCGTCTCCCGGTGATGGTTACCGCCGTCAACGATCGCCCTCGCACCGCCCTCAGACCATAGGGGATCGGCCGCATCGTGATGTCGGGCATCTCCGCACGGACGGCCCTCGTCTTTGACACGGAGGCCGGCGCGAAGCACCTTCGATGGACACGACAGCCAACCCCGGGGAGGACACGATGGCCGAAAGCGTCTACAAGGTGATCGAGCTGGTCGGGACGAGCACGGAGTCCTGGGAACGGGCCGCGACGGCAGCGGTGGAGACGGCGGCGAAGTCGCTGGACGACCTCCGGATCGCGGAGATCGTCGAGCTGGACATGCAGCTGGAGGACAGTAAGGTCCGGGCGTACCGCGCCAAAGTGAAGGTCTCGTTCCGCTACCGGCAGGACTGACGTCCCGCCGTCCCATGCACGGCCCTGAGACGGAAGGCCCCGAGGACCGGGGCGAACAAAGCCTTCTTCGTGACCTGGGCATGCCCGGGACGATCCTGCTGACGTGGATCGTGGCCGGCGGGATCCTGGCGGGCGGATTCCTGGTGGCGTACGCGGGCGTGACGGAGCGGACGAGCGGCCACGCCCTCTTCTACACGGCAGGCGCCCTCTACCTGGTGGGAGCGGGGGCCGGGCTCGTCCTGGGCGGCGCGATCGGCATGCTGGGCCGACCGGCGCAGATGACCATGCGCGGCGCGTTCCGGGACCAGATGACCGGTCTCCTGTACGCGCTGCCGGCGGTGGTGATCGCGTTCATGGTGGCTGGCTGGATCGCCATGACGATGCTGGCGATCCACCTGGCGCGGATCGGCCCCCTTCTCGGGGTATCCGTGGCGTACCTGATCGGCTTCGGCATCGTGGCGGTCGCGGTCCGGCAGGGGTGGTTCGGAACGCGGGAGGCGTGGCGCCGGTTCCGGGATGCGCTCCAGAAGCTGAGGCGGATCCGGATCACGTTCGTCGACGAGTAGCGATGCTGGATCGACACTCGGCCCACGCCCTGTCTGTCGCTGCGCTGCTCCTGGTTGGCCTCGCGTGCGCACCGCGTCCGGGCGGGACCGGTCAGCCAGAGGAAGCGGATTACCGGGTCGTCGGCTACTACTTCGCGCCGACCGCCGCCCGCGGGTTCCCCGTGTCGCGTGTGGACGCCGCGGCGCTAACGCACATGAACTACGCGTTCGGCTCCGTCTCGGCGGATGGTCTGGCGGAGCTGGGCGACCCCTGTCTGGATGTGGGAGAGTGCGCGGACGACCGCCCCGATCCCAGCACCGAGCCCGGCGGAAACTTCGCGGCGATCCTTCGCCTCAAAGAGACGCACGATCACCTGCGGACCCTGATCTCGCTGGGAGGATGGTCCGGGTCCGAGCACTTCTCCGATGCGGCCGCATCGTCGGAATCCCGGCGCAGGTTCGTCGAGTCCACCCTGGCTGTCTTCATCCGGGACCTACCGGGCGTCTTCGACGGCGTCGACCTGGACTGGGAGTATCCGGTCGCCGGGGGACGGCCGGAGAACCGGACGCGCCCGGAAGACCGGGAGAACTACACGCGCCTGGTGGAAGATTTCCGGCGAGCGCTTGACGAGCAGGGGGAGCGGGACGGCCGGCGATACCTCCTGACGATCGCCGCCCCCGCCGGCCCAGCGCACCTGGCCAACTTCGAGATCGACCGGCTGGCGGAGATCCTGGACTTCGTCAACATCATGACATACGACTACCACACGGCCGGTCGAAGGGCCCACTTCAACGCCCCCCTGGACGCGGCGGCCGGCGACCCCACCCCGGAGCTTCACGTCCGCGCTACGATCGAGGCCTTCCTGGCGGCGGGCGTGCCGGCGGGTAACCTGGTCCTGGGCGTGCCGTTCTACGGGTACGGGTATGGCGGCGTGCCAGCCGAGCGCGATGGCCTGTTCCAACCGGCGGAAGTCAACGGCTTCGAGGGTCCCGACACGCCGCGCCCGCCGTGGGTCGGGGCCGTCCGGTTCCACCGGATCGCAGAAGCCAAGGCCGAGGGCTTCGTTCGCCACTGGGAGCCGGATGCAGAAGTCCCCTGGCTCTACAACCCGGAAACCCGCACCTGGATCACGTACGACGACGCAGCATCGATCCGGCTGAAAGCCGACCTCGTCGTGGAACGAGGGCTCGGCGGCATCATGATCTGGGAGCTGAGCGGCGATGACGGCACCCTCCTGCCGGTCATTGCCCGCCGCCTCGGCCGCCGCTGAAGCCGAAGTCGA